>CAYVCL010000042.1:0-27109 GCA_964450185.1 uncultured Lachnospiraceae bacterium
AATTTACTTACTCCCCCTCATTATTATTATATAGTTTTTATGAAAAGAGCGTAGTCGCCAAGCGACTCCGCTCTTTTCATATTATGTAGATATTGAAAAAAATAAGCGGCATGTGAAATGCCGCTTGTTAAGATTTAATATGGAAGCTTTATAATGACTTGTGCGCCGTGAGTTTCTTCGGAGTTAGTCAGATGAAGCGTTCCGCCATGTTGTTTCATAATTGTGCTTGCGATGTAGAGTCCCATGCCAAAATGCATCTTACAGCTTCGGCTTTGGTCGCCCATGAAGAATTGTTCTTGGGCGTGGGATAATGCTTCTGGCGAAAAGCCGCCTCCTTCGTCGGTGACTGATATTTGCAGAAAATTATTGGTGGGAAAGACGGTTACGTAAAGTGTTCCGCCCTTTGGTGAATAATCTAATCCATTGTTTATAACATTCATAATAGCTCGTTCCAGCAGCATTTTGTCAATTTTTACATTATTCAGAGGCGAAGTAATATCCATTTGTAAAAATACGCCTTTTGTCAGGCAAAGAGAATGTATTTGTGTTTTTATCTGTTCCATGAAATCTTGTGCATTTACTTCTTCTATGTGAAGCTGATATCCGGTTACGGTTTGAGATATGTCAATCAATGTTTTAATATAGAACTGGATTTGCTCAGAACTTTCCATAATATAGTCTGCGTATAATGTTTGCTCCTTATCCAGCATCGTTTCCGTTAATAAATCAATATTTCCTTGAATAATGGTCAACGGTGTTTTTAAATCGTGGGCGAGAGCCGCGATTTGTTGTTTTTGTAATTGTTCTACCTTCCATTGTTGTTCTAAAGATTCTTTCAGGTTATCTTTCATATTAGCGAAAGAAATCAGCACCTCCTCAAACTCTTTGATTTTGGAATGTCCCACTTCAAAATCCAGATTTTGTTGGGAAACTTGCGTTGTTGCCTCCAAAAGAGGTGTAAGCTGTGAACGTAAATTTTTTGCAAATTTAGCGGTCAGGGCGATGCATACGAAAACGCAGTTTACACCAATCATTATATATAGTAATACTTCCGGCGAAGGAAGAAGTTCGTTTAGTCGGTCATTTGTAAATTGTGAACCAATGTAATACTGGATAATCACATATTCTTTTTCACGGGTTACAAACAAATATTGTTTGTTCAGGTTCGGATTGGTTGTGCCGGATTTTGCATACAAAACAGCCCTTTCTAAATCGGCACCCTCTAAAGTAGTGTCTATTGTTTCATAGTTTTTGTCCAGTATCAGGTATTGGGTGCCCTTGGGCAGTTGGATATCTGTTAAATCCGGAGTGGCGGCAATCATGGGTGCAAGGCTTTTTATGCTGTGTTCCGAAGAATTTGCATAGGTGATAAGTCCAGAGGCAGTTCCGATTGAAATAAAGCTAAAAGGAAGAATGATGGCTCCCGTCAATCCAAAAACCAGAAGAAACAGAAATTTCCAAAAAGCTGTTTTTAAAGATGATGTCTTTTTCATACCCATTTATACCCAATCCCCCAGACTGTGACTATTGGCTGTACATTCAGCTTGCTTAATTTTGCACGAATATTTTTGATATGGGTTGAAATAGTGGAGTTATCACTATCCCCCTCCAGACTAAACACCGCTTCATAAATCTGTTCTTTTGAAAATACCTGCCCTTTGTTGCGTCCTAAATACTCACAAATAAGATATTCGCTTTTGGTTAGTGTTACTAGAGTATTATCTACGAATAACTCTTTTGCGGACAAATCCATTTTAATTCTCTCAAAGCTAAGAGAGGTATGACGTTCCCTGCACTCGCGGCGCAGATGGGCGTTTATTCTTGCCCGCAGCTCTGGAATTCGGAAAGGTTTTGTCAAATAATCATCTGCACCCAATCCAAGCCCGAAAGTGATATCGTTTTCCAAGGTTTTAGCAGTCAGAAATAAAATCGGACAGTCTACCAGAGAACGGATTTTATTGCAATAGGAAAAACCGTCCATTCCCGGCATCATGATATCCAATATAATTAAGTCGTAACGATTTAAGGTTTCCGCTGGAATTTGCTCTGCAGAGGTGTAAATCGCAACGGTATGTCCATCCTTTTGTAGTCCGTTTTTGATAAGCTCTAAAATGGAACGCTCATCATCAACTGCAAGAATCATTGCCATATTGACTCTCCTTTCATCAAAACATAGTTAGTATAGCATAGATTATTGGAGGCAGAAAATGGTTTTATTCATAATTTTTCCGTCCCTCCCAATGAGAAAACCATGTTAGGAGTAAAAATAATGTCAAAAAACTTAAGACGGCAATCATGAGCCATTCCGTTTGGTGCTTTGACAATTTGCCGTCAAAAACATCCTGTATCCAGTTTATGGACCAGGCAAAGGGAATATAGCGCCATATTCCCCGTAACCGAATGTTACTATATAAAATGCATTGCAGACTTTCAAACACACCCCAGAAAAGAGAAATTTCCATTCCGAATTTCAGGCTTAAAAACAAATGAAGGATGTAGATAACCAGACTGGTGCAGGCGATTCCTATAACCGCCTGCAATAGCAACAACGGTGTCACAGCCCCAGCCCAGCCGGATAAATTTATTCCCACCATAAAAATGAAAAATACAAAAAACAATGCAGTTACTCCAGTGCCATATAAAACAATCACCTTAGAAAATAATATTTTCTTTCGGTTCGGTACCGCCAACAATAGCTGAAAATGACAGTTTTTTTCTTCCAGTGCGATATTTAATCCCACAACAATACTGATAAGCAGTGGAAAAATAGTTGCAGTAATCTCCAAAATCAAATTTAATTTCTGGAAATCGTTTACGTTACTGTAAAGTATATAGTAAATAATAAACAAAAATGCTCCCATCAGTGGGATGATAATATGAATGGCTTTAAAAGGGGTATGTCTGATTTTTAATTTTTCGGAGCGAATCAAGGATAACAGTTTCATCTTATTTTTCCTCCTGCTGTGAAAAAGATTTGGCATCCAAAAGGGCAAAAACAATGAATAAAAGTGTGGATAAAGCAATCGTTAATGGTACAGCATAGGAAAAACCTGTGTTTCCTGCGTAAGTTCCATTAATAGCAATTCCAAGAACAGGCTCTGCAAACTTTGCAGGCCAACAGTACGGCCATAGCCACCAAAGTCCAGTATTTCCCATTGCGATAGGGGAGAAAATGCAAAGGATGGCATTTAACGCTACAGGAAAAAACATACCGGTTTTTCGGGCAAGGTACAGGCACATGGGAATTTGCCATATAGATGTTAGGATAATACCTAGGCTGCCCAGCAAATTTTGTTCTATAGAATACACTGCAAGAGCAGGTGAAATTACATTACTTATAGAGGTAAACAACGCCAAAAACAATGCAGAAATAAGCATTTTTTCAATTAAAATAACAGATTTTACAAGTTCGAATTTTGCTAGTGAAAGGGGCATGGAAAATATGGAGTAGTATTTTCCGGCATTGACTTCTTTCTGATGAGCCAGAACGCAAAATATGGCAATGGTTCCGGGGAGCAAAAAAGCATACCACCAGTAAAAAGTCATATATTGAAATCCCCAAAAACCGCCCACAAACCATGCAAAAAAGGCAGTAAAAAACGGAATTATCCAAAGCAGTTTATTGGAAATAGTACGTTTGAATTTAAGATGTTCTGCTTTTAAATAGTTCATTGTTTATACCTCCATAGAATAATTTTTTACAACATCCATAAAAAGCTGTTCTAAATTTTCATTTTCGTTTAATTTTCCTTCATAGCCCAAAGTACCTCCGGCGATAATTCCAATAGAATCTGCAATTTGTTGTACTTCAGAAAGAATATGGCTGGATAAAATAACCGTAATTCCTTTTTGGGGAAAGGAGCGGATAAGCAGTCTTAATTCCTCGATTCCGATAGGGTCCAAACCATTGGTGGGTTCATCAAGAATCAGCAGCTTTGGATTGTTTAGTAATGCAATGGCAATTCCAAGGCGTTGTTTCATTCCAAGAGAAAACTGTCCGGCTCTCTTTTTCCCGGCATGATGCAAACCCACAATTTCTAACACTTCGTGAATTCTTTCCTCCGTAAGATTAAGTAACAAGGCCCTCACTTTTAAATTTTCGTAGGCGGTCAGATTTTCATAAAGGGGCGGTGTTTCAATCAATGCTCCCATATGGTTTAAATCATTACGGTTCCAGGAATGGCCATCGAATTCAATATTGCCGGAAGAAGGTTTCAAAATACCGGTAATCATCTTTAACGTTGTGGATTTTCCGGCACCATTCGGTCCTAACAGCCCATAAACAGAGTTACGCTCAATGTGTAGAGATACGTGATTTACTGCCGTTTGTCCTTTGAAATTTTTGCACAGATTAGTTGTTTTTAAAATCATATCCATAGTTTGTGAAATCCTTTCATAGTTATTTTTGAGTGTAGGGAAAGGATAACCGGTAAATTTGAAGAATTTATAAAGATTTTTATTTTTAATACGAAAATGTTCCATCGTCTACAATCCTGAATGCCTCTTTAGTGAGAAATGGAAAATAGTTGACATATAAAATGTATCGGGGTAACATCTTATAAGGAATTGTTAAGACATGTTATTTTATATAAAGAAAAGGAGAAACAGATGAAAAATGAAAATCCGTTAGGGGTGGAACCCGTTAGTAAGTTGTTGCAGAAATTTGCCATACCGAGTATTATTGCCATGCTGGTCAGTGCTTTGTATAACATTGTGGACCAGTTTTTTATTGGGAGAAATGTAGGAGAACTGGGAAATGCGGCGACGAATATAGCTTTTCCTCTATCTACTTCCTGTGTGGCGATTGCTCTGCTGTTTGGAATTGGTGGTGCTTCCGCTTTTAATATTGCTATGGGAAAGGGCGAGAAAAAGCAGGCAGCATATTATATAGGAAACGCAATTACCATGATGGTGGGATGCGGATTTGTTTTGTGGTTGTTAACAGAGATTTTTCTGACTCCGTTATTGTTGTTTTTCGGTTCACCGGATAATGTGCTGGAGTATGCAAAAGCCTATACAAAAATTACAGCATTTGGTTTTCCATTTTTAATTCTTGGAACTGGCGGAGGGCATTTGATTCGTGCAGATGGAAGTCCTAAATTTACTATGGTCTGCAATCTGACAGGTGCTGTGATTAATACGATTCTTGACTATTTATTTGTAAGCTGCTTTGGATGGGGCATGGAAGGTGCGGCAGTAGCAACGATTATTGGGCAGATTGTAGCTGCAGCAATGGCTGTTCATTATTTTTGCCATTATAAAACCGTATCCCTGCAAAAATGTCATATGAAGCCACAGAAACAGTACGTGGGCAGAGTGGCATCTTTGGGAATGGCACCATGCAGTAATCAGTTGGCCATGATGGTAGTGCAGATTGTTATGAATAAAACACTGAAATATTATGGAGGAATGTCTTCTTATGGCGAATCCATTCCGATTGCATGTTCCGGAATTATTGCTAAGGTAAATATGATTTATATGTCATTTATTATTGGAATATCTCAGGGCTTGCAGCCGATTGTCAGCTTTAATTATGGCGCAGGGAAATTTAAACGTGTGAAACAGGCGTATGGACAGGCAATTTTAGTGGGTGGAATCCTTTCCATTGCAGCGTTTTTGGTATTCCAGCTGTTCCCACGACAGATTATTGCATTGTTCGGTGAAGGAAGCGAAGCATATTATAAATTTGCAATCAGTTATTTCAGAGTATTTTTATTCTTCACATTCTTAAATGTGTTACAGCCAATCAGTTCAAATTTCTTTACGGCGATTGGAAAACCAATCAAGGGTGTATTCCTGTCATTGACAAGACAGACCTTGTTTTTACTGCCGTTGATTTTGATTTTACCAATATTTATGGGAATTGATGGTGTGCTTTATGCCGGACCGATTGCAGACTTTACTGCGGGTATTGTATCTGCTGTTATGGTGTGGAAAGAGTTTGGACACTCAGAATTCAAATAAATTTTTGAAATATGCCAACCTTGAGAGGCATAATATAGTAAAAAGAACTGAATTCAGAGGAAAATAATGTTAAATTTTCTGTGGGCAGGAATGATTATAATTGGAATATTATACGGTGCTTTTACCGGAAATATGGAGAACATCTCAAATGCGGCATTGGAGTCTGCGAAAGAGGCTGTGAATCTTTGCATTACCATGCTGGGCGTTATGGGAGTCTGGGTGGGATTGATGAAAATTGCCGAGAAAGCAGGAGTGATTAAGGGCATGACAAAATTGTTGATGCCATTTGCAAAATTTATGTTTCCAAGAGTGGAGCAAGATTCCAAGGCGATGGAATATATGTGTACCAATATGGCGGCAAACATTTTAGGGCTGGGCTGGGCAGCAACGCCGGCAGGCTTGAAAGCCATGGAAGAGTTGTCAAAACTTAATCAATCCTCAGGAAACCCGGCGCACATTGCCAGCAGTGAAATGTGTGTTTTTCTGGTTATCAATATTTCCTCCTTACAGTTGATTCCGGTAAATATGATAGCCTATAGAAGTCAGTATGGCAGCGTAAATCCTGCTGCAATTATAGCACCGGCTGTGGTAGCAACATGCATCAGCACATTGGTGGCAGTGGTGTTCTGCAAAATAATGGATGGCAAAAATAGATAGCGGGTTGAGTGTAGCGCTAGTGCTAATGATAATTCTTATCAATAAAACCACTAGACAAAATAGAAAAGAAATAGTAATCTATAGGAGAAGTTAGATATAACTAACTGACAAACGCATAAAAAGCAATACGCACAGAAGCGTTGAACTCTCCTTAACGCAAAGAGCATTGATTTTCCGATGCAAAGCAAAAGTGCTGACAACAAATTCTGCAGGTTGTCAGCACTTTTTGCTTATAAAGACAAAGAACTATTTTAGAAAACCAACATATACTATGATGTGAAAGAAGGAGGTTACGAAATGAACTTGAACGTTTTAGGGGGTGTCATGTTGCCTTTTTTGGGAACCAGTCTGGGTGCAGCCTGTGTATTTTTCCTGAAAGAGAAAATGAATGCAAATGTACAAAGGGTACTGTCCGGATTTGCGGCAGGGGTTATGGTTGCGGCATCCGTATGGTCCTTGTTAATACCTTCCATAAATATGTCAGAGTCCATGGGAAGGCTGGCATTTGTTCCGGCAGCGGTGGGATTTATTGGAGGAATTTTATTTCTACTTCTGTTAGATGTGGCAGTACCACATATCCATGTGGAAAATGGACAAAAGGAAGGACCGGAAAGTAAATTAAAGAAAACTACCATGTTAATTTTGGCGGTAACCTTGCACAATATACCGGAAGGGATGGCGGTAGGTGCCGTGTTTGCCGGAATGTTGATGGATAACAGTAATATTAGTATGTTGGGAGCCTTTGCGCTGTCTATTGGTATTGCCATTCAGAATTTCCCGGAAGGGGCAATTATTTCCATGCCTCTATGCGGAAACGGTACCAGAAAGAAAAAATCCTTTTTTTATGGCTTACTATCAGGAATCGTTGAGCCTATTGGTGCCATTATCACGATTTTGTTATCCTCCTATATGATACCGGCGCTTCCATATTTACTAAGCTTTGCGGCAGGAGCCATGATTTATGTGGTGGTGGAAGAATTGATACCGGATGCCGTGTCAGAAAATAAATCCAACATAGGAACGATCGGATTTGCCATAGGATTTGTGATTATGATGGTATTGGATGTGGCACTGGGATAAAAATAAAAAGTTGTAAAAAAAGATGTTGACATACCGAACATCAGATGATAATATATAACTGAAGTTAGAAATGACTAACCAAACTGTAGATTATCCTTCTATTTAAACTAACAGTTCGGAATAACTTATGTGAAAATGTGTGAAGACGGAAAGCCCATGAGAAATCATGGGCTTTTTGTTACGATAAAATAAATAAGTGATTTGAAAAAGATATAGTAAAATGATACTATGAAAAAAATAAAAAAGGGGGGGTATCTATGAAGAAGAAACAAAAAATATTAAGTGCCATACTAGCGCTTTGTCTGTGCTTAGGACTGCAGGCTTCCACAATAATATCAGCTCAGACAGCGAATAATACGGAAACAAAGCAACTATATGTAAAACAGACTCTTACCTTGCCTACACCAGAGGGCGTAGCAAAGAGTCAGGTAAAATGGTCATCAAATAACAAAAAAGTTGTTAGCGTTACGCAAAAGGGAAAAATAACAGGAAGAAAAAAAGGAACAGCTATTATTAAGGCAGTTCATAAAAAAGATAAAAAAGTTCTGGCAGTTTATAAAGTAAACGTGAAGAAATTTAAAGAAGCAAAAATTGCTGCAAAGATTAAAGCAACCGAAAATTCTTCCAAAGGATATTTGAAATTATTAAACAAAAAATATTATGTGGTTACTTCAAAAGAAGAACTGGAACAGCTGAAAAAAGAAATCTGTAAGAGTTATGTGAGTGCTGGTTTGGGAAGCGAGGCTCAGTGTAAGAAAACAGAATTTTATAAAAAACTGGCAAGTTATAAGAAGTCGTTTTTTACCAAAAAATCTTTATGTATTACAGAACACATGTTGTCTAGCAGCGGACAACCAACAAAAATAGGGAAATTAGTTCGAAAACAGAATGCTAACGGAAAAGTGTATGGTCAGCTGCAGATTACATATCAAAAATTGCCTGAGGGTACAAATTTAGTGGCACAAGTAGCGTATCAGGAATATTTTATTGAATTAGATAAAACAGAAGCAGCAAATTTGCAGAGCTATGAGATTTTAGTAAAGAAAGAGAAATAAATTACAAGGGAAGCAACAATAATTAGGGCGTTGCTTCCCTTTTCTCGTAACAACATTCATAAGGTAAAAAAGGTGAACGAAAAACGAATTTCAGCAGAAATTAAAATCTGCGGTTGCCAAATTAAGGAAAAAGGATGAAATAATACATATGTGTTTATATAATGTAATGATAGATAAAGCGGGGGAGGCTTGATTGCTATGGGATGAAATATATAAAACGAATATTTGCTTTTTTAATTGTGCTTATTCTTGGCTATTTTGTTCTTGGGGAAATATTTTTGGAATCAGATGTTGCAGATGGGGAGTACCGGTGTGAAGAATTTTCGGGTGAATGGTTCTGGGTGCAGGAGGATGGCTCTAAGGTAGCCATTGAAATTCCCGGAAAATATCAAATAGAGAGAAATGAAATGATGACGGTGGAAACTGCACTTCCGGAAGAAATACCTCACAACTCCTATTTGTGTTTTCGCAGTGCCAAACAGGAAATGAATCTTTATGTGGATGGAGTTTTAAGGCGGGAGTATTCAACGAAAGACACCAGAATGTTTGGAAAAATAAGTGCAGTAGCCTACATATTTCTGGAACTTACACCAGAAGATGCAGGAAAAACACTTACCTTAGAAGTACAGACAGATTCTTCTTATTCCGGTATTTTTTATACCGTTTATTATGGAAACAGAATAGGGGGCTGGAATTACTTTTTCAGTCAGTATGGAGTGGAAGTGATTGTTGCATTTTTTGCATTGATATTGGGACTTGTGAGCATTGCGGCGGGCACTATACTGCGTGTGTACTATCACAAGGAAATCGTGTTGGAATATTTGGGCTGGGGTGTGTTTATTGCTGCCATCTGGTTGATTTCTAATTCTATTTTCCGACAGTTGATTTCACCGAATCTTTCCGTTATTAATGATATGGCATTTTTGGCGTTGATGCTGTTGCCTTTGCCATTTCTTATTTATATGAACGGGATACAAAAACAGCGTTATCAGAAAATGTATGAGATATGTTCGAATCTTATTATTATAGATTTTGTCATTTGTACCCTTTTGCATGTTAGCAAATGTGTGGATTATACTGATACGATTTCCTACATGGCATTGGTTGATTCCGTGTCAATTATTAGTATGGGAATTGCCATTGCATTAGATATATGGAAAGGATATGTAAAAGAATATCTGTGGGTTGCGTTGGGGATTTTGGCATCCGTAGGAGCTGCATTTATCCAGATGGTTATGTATTTTCAACGTACCACCACTTTTAGTGGCGCAATTTTGGCGGTAGGTCTGATTCTTTTATTATTATTTGCAGTAGTAAATACAATTCACGAAATTCTGCAAATGGAGGGAGAAAAACAAAGGGCATTGTTGTCCAACGAATCCAAAGGGAAATTTCTTGCAAATATGTCCCATGAGATTCGAACTCCGATCAATGCAGTGCTTGGAATGAACGCTATGATTCTGCGAGAAAGCACGGACAAGAAAATCAAGGAATATGCAGTGGACATTCAAAATGCCGGTCAGAGTTTGCTTGCTTTGATTAATGATATTCTGGATTTTTCCAAGATTGAGTCCGGGAAAATGGAATTGATTCCAGTGGAATATGATTTTAGCAGTATGATACATGATATTGTTAACATGATTTCCATGAAAGCAGAAGCGAAAGATTTGACGGTAGATTTGTATGTGGATGAAAAGCTTCCGTCCCGCTTAAAAGGAGATGATGTCCGGGTTCGACAGATTCTGGTAAATCTGCTGAATAATGCAGTAAAATATACGGAAAAAGGCGGAGTGACCCTGCATGTAAGCGGAGAAACAGGAGAAGACAGTGTTGTTTTGAAATTCGTGGTAGAAGATACCGGAATTGGAATTAAAGAAGAAGATATCGAAAAGTTGTTTAAAGAGTTTGAACGAATCGAAGAAGAACGTAACCGCAATGTAGAAGGAACCGGTTTGGGAATGAGCATAGCAGTACAACTGCTGGAATTGATGGGAAGTAAGCTCCAGGTGGAAAGTGTTTACGGACAAGGGACTAAATGCTTCTTTCAACTGGAACAAAAGATTATAGACTTTGAGCCTATTGGCAATTTGGAAGAGCGAATCCGTCAACAGGCTGTAGGTTATTCCTACAACGTAATGTTCACGGCGCCAAAAGCCAATATTTTGGTGGTAGATGATAATGCTATCAACAGAAAAGTGTTTGTAAATCTTTTGAAGGAAACAAAAGTAAATATTGATGAAGCAGCCAGCGGGCAGGAATGTTTGGAAAAAATCTGTGAAACCCGTTATGATTTGATTTTCCTTGACCATATGATGCCGGAAATGGATGGTGTGGAAACATTGCATCACATGAAGGAGCAGACGGAGCATCGATGTTGTGGAACTCCGGTGATTGCATTAACAGCAAATGCCATAGCAGGAGCAAGGGAAATGTATTTGTCAGAGGGATTTGACGGTTTTGTGTCAAAGCCAATCAATCCGGAAAAACTGGAAAAACTTCTGGTGGAAAAACTGCCAAAAGAGATGGTTACATACGAGAAAAAAGAAGCGACACAAGGTATGGAAGAAGCAGAGATAGAGTTTCCGGAAATTGACGGAATCGATTGGGAATATGCGTTGTTGCACACGAAAGATAAAAATGTATTACAGGCTACTCTAAAGGATTATTATCATCTCATAAATGTGGAAGCCGAAGCACTGGAGGGCTTTTGGAAACAAATTGTGGAGGAAACTGAGGAAGACAAACAAAGGGAAGCAATGAAGCAGTACAGAGTGAAAGTACATTCTATGAAAAGTTCCGCAGCGATGATTGGCGCAATGAGCGTAAGTGGGGTTGCTAAAATGCTAGAATATGCAGCCAGAGATGAGCGAAAAGATATTATAGTAAATGTAACACCTGCATTTTTAGAACAATGGAGAAGCTATAAAGAATTGCTGAAAGTTTGTGTGGTGGAAGAAAAGGATAACACAGAAAAGGAGCAGGTGGATTATCAGATGCTCAAAGAATATTTGAAGCTGTTAGCCGATGCCATAGAAGATATGGATATTGATACGGCGGATGAAATTATAGAGCAGATAAGAAAGTTCCGGTATCCGGATGAGTTTCTTCCAATCCTTGAAAAACTGGGAGTGGCAGTTACAAATATTGATAATGAGCAAGTAACAGACTGTATTGAAAAACTTAGAATACAAATAGAGGGATAACTATGAAAAAGGTGCTTTTAATTGGAAAACTAAATGAAATTGTTCGAAGTTTAAACGAATGTCTTATGGACGATTTTCAGGTACAGCTATGTGCAGAACAGCTGGAAAACATACAGGGGATGTATAAAATTGTGAAACCGGATTTGGTAGTTGTAAGCCAGATTGGAGTGGAAGAAATGGACGTGGCTATCTTAGAATGGCTGCAAAAACAAAGTTCAGATACTCCGGTGTTGTTTATTGCCATCTGGGAGCAGTGGAATCAATACAAAGCTTACTGCGAAAATGACAGGTTTGATAAATTATTCCGTCCTGTTGGAAAAGAAGACTTACTGGCAAAATGTTATCAAATGCTTAGGATGAAAAATCCAAATTCTTATGTATCCAATACCCAGGAGCCGAAAAAAATCCTGATTGTAGATGATAGTCCATTATTGCTTAGAAATATGAAATCTATTTTGGAGGAAAAATACACGATATTTCTTGCAACTTCCGGTGAACAGGCGATTAAAGTTGTTCCAAACAAGCAACCTGATTTGATACTGTTAGATTATGAAATGCCAGGTTGGGACGGCAAAAAGACATATGAAATGCTAAAAGCAGAAGAAGATACCAAAGACATTCCTGTTATATTCCTGACCAGTAAGGCAGACAAGGAACATATATACTCTGCATTGGAAACGCGACCGGCCGGCTACATTTTAAAACCACCAGATAGAGATAGACTGTTCGAATCCATTGAAGAAGCTTTGAATAAATAGAACGAAAAGTTTTGACAAAAAATGTCAAAAAATGTCTGGTAATATCAAGGGAAATAGTGTACAATGAAATCTATATTGCAAACAAATCGAGGAGGGACAATAACATGTATTGTAGAAATTGCGGTAAAGAGATTGAAAACAAAGAAGCTGTGATTTGTGTAGATTGTGGTTCAAAAGTAGGATTAGGTAAAAACTTCTGCTACAACTGCGGTACTCAGCTTCAGCCAAACAGTGAAGTATGCCTTAACTGTGGAAGCTCAACAAAGCAGGCAGCACCTGCTGTAGGCGGAAAGTCTAAAATTTTAGCAGGTATCCTTGGTATTTTCCTTGGTGCATTCGGTGTACATAACTTTTACCTTGGTTACACACAGAGAGCGGTAATTCAGTTAGTAGCGACTATTCTTGGTTTCGTATTATCTTGTATCGGAATCGGAGTACTCGTTGTATTAGGAATCGAAATCTGGGGATTAGTAGAAGGAATTATGATTCTTTGTGGAAAGATCGACACAGACGGACAGGGAAATCCATTAGCAGATTAATAATAAAGAAAATACTTGAAAGCTTTTGCAAAATAGATGAGAAATCATTTATGGCGCAAAAGCTTTTTTTGTATGAAATGGATAGTGCATATTGCTATCCTTTTTTTGGTGAAATTCGACATAATACACAAAAATAGTAAAGAATAATGACAATTGTTGTTGAAAATGGTAAAATATATAAGTACAGCAAAAGAATGGAGGGGTTATATGAAACACAAGACACTTAAAGTAAAGATTGTTTTAGCAGTAACACAGGCGGTACTTATTTCTTCAGTCATATTAGGGGGATTAGGTATTCTTTTTTCCAGAGATGCATTGTCGACAGATGCATATGGAATATTAGAGATGACGTGCGAGAATGAAATAGGCGAAATTAATGGAACGATTGAAAAAATCGAGCAATCGGTAAACAGTTTAAGTGCAATTACTATTGAAACGATTGATGATTGGGGAAAATTTAAGAAAGAAAGTTCCTACGAGCAAGAGTGTACCAAAAAGCTGGAAGTGCCAACCTTAAAACTGGCTACCTACACAAATGGGGCAGTCAATGCATATATCCGTTATAATCCGGAGTTTGCTGCGCCTACTTCCGGTATTTTTATGGGCAAAGAAGGGGATGCCTATGAGTTTTATACACCGACAGATTTTAGTATGTATGAACCTGATGATGTGGCTCATGTAGGCTGGTATTATATACCGGTGCAGGCGGGAGAACCGACTTGGATGGATCCGTATTTAAATGAAAATATCAATATTTACATGATTTCTTACGTTGTTCCAATTTTTATGGATGGAGAATCTGTAGGAATCGTGGGTATGGACATCGATTTTACAGAGATTGAAAAATTAGTTGCAGATGTCAAGGTGTGTGATAACGGATATGCATATCTTGTAAATGATGAAAATAATATTATGTATCACAAAGATTATGAAACCGGAACAGCACTAAGCGAAGTAGATGCTCAGGCAATAGAAGTTTTAAGTGATTCCGAAAAAGAGGGGACAGTACAACGTGTTGGCAAAAACCTGTTGATTTACGTCACTCTTGAAAATGGCATGAAATATGTAATGACTGTTCCTTATAGTGAGATGATATCTCAGGTTAATATTTTTACTAATTTACTTGTTGGACTTGTTTTGATATGTCTTGTGTTTGCAGTTGTATATGCATTTATTGTAGGCAATAGTATTTCAAAACCAATCAAGCAGTTAACAGCAATTATTAAAAAGACTGCAGACTTTAACTTTGAGAAAAATGCAGAAAGTCAGAAACTTATGAAGCTTACGGACGAAACAGGAGATATGGCACGTGCCATTCACCAGATGCGTAAAAAGATGCGTGTTATGGTTAGCGATATTGATGAATCCTGTCAGTTATTGAACACAAATTTTGAAAGACTGCAGACATCTTCAGATAATATTAATGAGATGGCAGAAAGCAATTCCTCTTTGACACAGGAATTGGCAGCAGGTATGCAGGAAACAAACGCTACCACAGAAAATATGAGAGAAAATTTAACCAGTGTAAGCGACAATGCATCTGCAATCGAAACACTTTCTACTGAAGGAAAAGATTTGTCTAAAGAAATTATGGAAAGAGCAGTACGCTTGGAAAAATCCACAGAAGATTCTGCGGAAAAGACAAAACAGATGTATGAAAAGGTAAGAGTAGATGCACAGGCAGCTTTGGAAAAATCTAAGGCAGTAGAAAAGATTAATACATTGACAGGAGCTATTGCAGAAATTTCATCTCAGACAGGTCTTCTTGCCCTGAATGCTTCCATCGAAGCGGCAAGAGCAGGAGAAGCCGGAAAAGGTTTTGCAGTAGTTGCTTCCGAAATCAGTAATCTGTCCAACCAGACAGCAGAAACCGTTTCTAACATCAATACCATTGTTCAGGAAGTGAACGAGGCAGTGACAGATATTGCAAAATGTCTGGATACTTCCATGGAATTTATGGGTGAAACAGTACTGACAGATTATCAGGAATTCAGCAAGGTAGGAGAACAGTACAAAGAAGATGCTACCATAATTGAAGAAAGCATGAATAATGTAAATCAGGCGATTGTAAATCTTGCAGCTAACATTAAGAAGATTACAGGAGCAGTAGAAGACATTGGACGCACAATCAATGAATCCAGTATTGGAATCAACGAAATTGCTGAAAAAACATCAGAGATGGGCGTTAAGACCAGCGATAATACAGAAGTAGTACATAGCAGTAAAGAAAAGATTGTAATATTAAAGGAAATTGTGGATCAGTTTACACTTTCCTAACAATATCTTTCATAAAGAAAAAGATGCAGTCATTTAAGATTGCATCTTTTTTTCCTTTTGTTCCAAATATGCACCATAAGTGGTAATATCCTCTAAAATATGAAACAGTACACTGGCGATTTCTCTAGGATACTTGTTAACAATAAGTTTTTTGTGAAGGTGATAAAAAGCCTCCTCGTAAGCTTCCTGATTGGGTGCATCAAAACGTGTTAATAGTTTTACGTCACGGGAACATTTCAAACATAATCTGGCATCCTTTAAATCAGGGGAAAGACTTGCCCCTTTGAAGCTGGGACCAAATTCTGCACCGCATAGACAACATTTATTCATGGAAATCCCCCTTTCTTAATATATAGCAAATTATACAATAAATTATAGTAGAAAATAGGATAATTGTAAATGAAAGATTTGAAGGAATGATGGAAAAGCCGAAGGGCATAGAATGAATAAGAAAAGGCAGGGGGGAAGATATATGAATATTCTGGTTTCGATTTCAAATATGATAATACCGTTGGTGATTTTTTATATTGTCGCCATGGGACTTTTAAATAAGCAGGACGTGTATAGCGATTTCATTGAGGGGGCTGAGGACGGATTTAAGACGGTGGTTAAGATTATGCCAACATTGGTAGGGTTGATGATGGGAGTGGGGATTTTGAGAGCCTCAGGCTTTCTTACCATGCTTTCAGAACTGATTAAGCCTGTAACTAATCTGGTGGGATTTCCGTCAGAATTGCTGCCTCTTGCCATCGTGAAGATGTTTTCTTCCTCAGCAGCAACCGGTGTGGCGTTAGATATTTTTAAGGAGTATGGAACGGATTCTTATTTGGGGCTGGTAACTTCTATTATGATGAGCTGTACAGAAACTATTTTTTATACCATGTCAGTGTACTTTCTTGCCGCTAAAGTCACAAAAACACGCTGGACTTTGGCAGGGGCACTTATTAGTACCGTTGCCGGAATTATCGCCAGCGTGTTCTTAGCAGGAATACTTATGTAATTAATATCCTATGGCATTGCGGAAGGTTTAGGTGATGGAATCACGGCACCTTCCGGTAATGTGTATTCTATGTATAGGTAAGCAACATAACCTTCTATATTGTTATATTTTACTTTCGCCCATTCATCATTGGTGAACTCCAAAATCGTTCCTTTGGTGTTGGTAGAAATGGTACCAACAATTTTTCCAGATTTGGATGGTTCTTTTCTAATATTTAACTTACCTTTTCCGTTGTAAGAAAAGCTAAGCGGAAATGGGTCTGATGCTGCCTGCGCTTTGGAAGAAGTTGCAGAAATGGTAGCTACGGAAGTAGTTGCCTGTGTAGTTCCGGAAGTAGTGTTGCTTACTGAATTTTCCGGTATCGGAGTAGGAACGGAAACAGAGTCATCGTGGGAACTGTCTTCCGTGTGTGGTGCGGAACTATCGGCACTTTCATCGTCTGTGTCTTCTTCATCATAAGAATCTTCATCTTCCGAGGATTCTTCCTCGTAGTAAGTATCATCGTCTGCTGAGGATTCCTCGTCCTCTTCATCATAAGAATCTTCATCTTCCCAGGATTCATCGTCTTCGTAAGTGTCTTCATCACCGGAAGATTCCTCGTCCTCGTAAGTGTCTTCGTCACCGGAAGATTCTTCGTCCTCGTAAGTGTCTTCGTCTTCGGAAGATTCCTCGTCCTCGTAAGTATCTTCGTCACCGGAAGACTCCTCGTCTTCGTAAGTGTCTTCGTCTTCGAAAGATTCCTCGTCTTCGTAAGTGTCTTCGTCACCGGAAGATTCTTCCTCATCCTCATAAGTTTCATCTTCTTCATAATATTCTTCTGTGGCCATATACGGCAGATACATGACTACTCCGGTAAATACGGCGATTACTGCATAAAAACCAAGCAAGAATATTAAAAATGTCTTTTTATTTTTAAGTTTGTTCATGGCAATCCCTCATTTTCCTTCCATACGTAATCTGTTACTGCTGTGGCTGTTTCTGAACTCTGGTGCGAACTGGAATTTTTAAGTAAATAGCAAATCCCTTGTCCGGTGAAGTTTTACACCAGATATCACCGCCGCATGCTGTTGTTGCTGCCTTTGCCTGAGCAAGCCCAAGACCGGTTCCGGAAATGTGGTTGCTACCCTGGTAATTTAACTGGAACAACATATCGGTATTCTGAATGAGAAGTCCGTTGCCATTATCTTTTAAAACAATTAAAGCATCGCCGTCATCTTCGGAGATGGTAATTACTAATTTGCCACCCTGTGTCAGATGTTTTACGGCGTTGTCCATACAGTTTCTAAGAATCAAGGAAAAACATTCCATGTTAACATCGGTAAGTAAAATTTCGTCATCATAAAGAATTTCAAAGAAAATTCGCTTTTTAAATAATGCCGGGTTAAACTGTAACGCAATTTTATGTACAAATGCAATCAAATCATAAGAATTTGCTTCAGCCTCCGGATAGGAAGGGAGCAAAGATTCTCGCAAGTAATTCTGATTGGAGAGTTGTTCTCTGAAATCTTTCAATTCAGCAAGTGCCTGCTGATATTTTGCGTCCAATATTCGGTATTCTTCGGAAGAAACAGCAGTTTCATTTTCTTCCTTATTTAAGGTATACATTTCTTCCAGAAAGGCATCTTCGCCGGGAGAGCCGGATAAAGACTGTACCGGAGCCGGTTCTTCTTCTGGTTCTTCCACCGTCTTTTTCTTTAAGTATGGTTTCAGGAGAAATACCGGATACATGCAGGCTAACAAAAAAAGTGTAAAGAGTGCAAGGAATAAACTTTCCTGATACATAAAAAAAGCACCTGCTAAAAAGACTACAGTGTTAACAAAAAGTAAGAAATTTTCAAACTTTTTCAATGGACAGTTTTTTATAAAATGTTTCACGTTCTCTTTTGTGAATTTTGTCTTTATTTTCTCATATAATGTTTTTAAAAAATTTTTCATGCGCGAAATCAAAAGAATTCCCCCTCGAAATGTAAATGTTTGCTATAAATTATTATACATATTTTTGAGTGAAATGACAGATTCTTTAACAAATCTTTAATAAAGGGAAATTACCGTATGATATAATAAAATATAAAAATACAAAATAGGTGATGGGGTGTTTCATGTTGAGAGAGAATCAGATAATGAACTTCGTACGAAATCGCTATTATACAGGTAAAATGCTTACCTCCAAGGATTTCCAGACAGAACAGACATATATGAACCAGAAACGAGGCTTTTTAAACCAGATGATGTACGGCACAGGCGTTGTGTGCGGACTCAGCGTAAAGAAGTTGGATGAGATTTCTTTTATGGTGGAAAGTGGCGTTGCTATAGATGAACAGGGACGTGAAGTTATCGTTCCGATTTCGATTGTGAAAAAATTATCAGCGGTAGACGGTGTAGAGAAGTTGACAGGAAACAAGGCTGCCTTGTGTCTTCGTTACAAAGAGGAAGCCATACATCCGGTATACTCTGTTGAAAATGAAGAAGATAAAGAATACGAATATAATCATATACAGGAAGGCTATGAATTATATTTAGAAGACATTTCCGAAGATGTTGCTGACGGAGAAGAATTCTTATGTAAAAGTGTTTTCTTAAAGCAGGATGATTATAAAATTACTTTAATGCTTCCAAAGACAGTGAAAAAAGGAAAAAAAGTAAAACTGGTTGCCAGAATTGAAAAGCTTTCTGACAGAAAGTGCGGATTGAATTTCCATGGACTGTTACAGTTGGCATCCTTCCGACAGGAAGATGGAAGTCAGGAACTTACACTGGAAGGCAAGGATATTTATCTTGATAAAGGTGCCGTAATGGAGCAGGTGTTCTGGCTTTGTGCAGAACAGAGTGAAGTAGAACAGACCAGCGTTTTTCTGGTACACGGCACAGGAGCTGCCAGCGTGGCAGAATGTGACTGTAAGATTAATGAAAATCTGGAACTTCAGGTAGCCATGACAGATATGGATATTGAGAAGATGGCTGCTTGTGAGCTTGCCAGAGAAAATTTCGAAAGCAGAGCGAAAAAGGCAGAACAGAAAAGAATTGTTCTTGCAGAATTTTCACTGATTGGCGCAGATGGCGTTTATGTGATTACAGGTGTAAAAGAGAAAGAAGCCAAAACTTACATTAATACACCGGAAAGCTTAGGAAAAAGACTTAGCCTTAACAGTTATTTTGCAGAGCCGGATGGTGCAGAAAAGAAACTGGCGGAAATAGCGGAACCAGCAGAACAGAGAGAAGAATCCTGCGGACCAATGATGTCCAACGGTTTTGTGGAAATTCCATTGAACGTGAGCATGAAGAAAGGGGATGTATGTTATTCCGATGAAATTCTTCATGGACTGGGAAAAGGCGATGTGTATGTGAAGGTTGGTATACAGTGTATGGAAGAAGACGTGAGAACCAACCAGAATACAAAGACTACGATTTACGGAAATTCTGATTTGTTTGAAGAAGATAATCATATGAAAGTGGAAACTGCGGTTAAGGTATATAACGATAAGGGCAGTTTCCAGATAGCGGCAAGACTTACCGGCGCGCAAAAGAGTATTGTGCTTTTAGTACATTGGGTAGCAGTTAAGTTTCAGAATGATGGAGTGGAACTGGAAGAAGAATTTGCAGATAAGAGAATTGTGCCAAAAACTTCTGCCGTTAAGCTTGCTCCAAAGGAAAATTATTGTTTCCAGGTGGAATTTGAGCATATGAGTCAAAGCAGACTCACCTATGAACTGACAGAGGCAGACAGCGGAGAAATCACTCGGGATGGCATTTATACAGCACCGGACAAGGCTGGTGTTTATGAAATACATATTTATTGCACCGACATGCCGGAAATTTCCACTTATGTGTATGCAGTGGTAAAAAAGGCAGAGGAAGAAAAAGTAAGCCTTGTAAAGAGCGAGAATTAGTAAGGCAAGAGGAAATTCTATGGAATATTACAGCGGAAAACATCATTTCAAAAGAATCGGAGAAATCATAAGCAATCAGACAAATGACGTGTGCATTTGCGAAGAGATGGGCAGTCCGTCGGAAACAAGGCGCCTGCTTTGGATTGTAAAGAACCGAATACTTGCCAGAACATTACTGGAGGTGTTTCATGAAAAAGATGAAACACCTCTTTATCTGGATACCTTTTCTTTCAGGGAAAACACAGTGTTTGTGTTTCCTTATGAGGGAGAGCGTTCCCTGTTCCGCTTTCTTGGAGGGGAACTGCTGACAGGAAAAGAGCAGGAAGTAGTGTGGCGTCGGCTGGTAGAAACTTGCATGGCATGTGATGTCCCATACGCCATTTTATTTCAAATATTAAGACAGCGCAGACTGCAGCTACAGCCGGAGGGAGAAATTACTTTTTCTTATTGTCTGGATTTGAGAAATTTTGAGGCAGAGCGCACCGAAGCAGATTGTGCCACAGTATGCGCAGAGATTATTCTGGAATTGATGGAAATGTCAAAGGCGAAGGACACCTCTTTGAAACGGCTGTTACAGGAAAAATGCGAAGAAGGTGGGTACATCTCTTTTACAGAATTATTTCAGGATATCATATCAAATTCCAAAGCTTTCAAGAAAAACAAGAAAGAAAATGGCTTCAAAAGAGCAATAAGAAACATTTTAGGCAATAAAGATAAGATTGTAAAAGTACTGATGGTGTTATGCATTTTATTAGTAGCAGTGGCTGTGATTTTGACAGTTTCGCAGCTTAAGTATGGAGAGATTCCAATACTTCGGCTGTTTCAGGATACCTTTCAAACCATTGGAACGGAAAGGCTTGTACAATAAGGCTGGGGAGGCAAAGGCATGAAAAAAGCGTATAAAATCGGCGGTGTATTTGTGGCAGTGTTATTGTATATTGTATTGCTGTGCCTGCAGATGCATGAAATGGAACCTGAGCTGGAAAATACCGTACCGTCTATGGATGTTACCGCAATGGGAACTTTTTTGGCAGCGGAAAATAAGGCATTTTATAATGTTGTTTATGAAGTGGATTCCGAAGGAGAAATTGTAAATCAGTTTTATAAAAGCAATCACTTCTGGAGCAGACGAGAACGAATTATAGATGTTACTTATTCCGGCTACGAGGACAGAACTTACATATTGTGCCGTCGTGATAATGAGAGAAATAATAAGGTGGAATACGGGGTATACCGTCTGAGTTCCGATTGGAACAGAGCGGAAAAAATAGGAACCGTATCTAAGAAAAAGGCGTTTCAGTTAAAAGATTTTAATGCGGTGGAAAATTCTGTGTATCTTACAGGAGTGGACACCAAAAAGGATAAATTGCTTGTATATTCTCTGGATATAGAGGAAACGAAACAAGCAGAATTAATTATGGAACGGGGAGCCACGAAAGATGGCGAAAGCGACCAGAATATTAAGTGGGCAGATGCAGCGTTTTCCGGAAAAACATTGTATGGCTTATCCAACAGGGGACAGTTGTTAGAATATAATCAGGACAATGTGGAGCCTTTTGGAATAAAGGATATGGGCGAAGTAACCTGGATATGCGGAAATAGTAATGATGTTGTGTATTATGATTATATGGAAGAAACATTTACTTCTATAGAAGACAGCCCTTTCTTAGAAATACTGGAAGGACAGCAGGGCGTTATCACAGTAAGTTATGAAAAGGATAACGGTTACAGTTTGATGCTCAGAAAAACGGAATCAGGTGATAAAGAAGTTCTGATTTATGAAGATGAAGAAGAGTATTGCGTGGATGGAATTAGAACAGGCGCATTTACATATGTAAAAAGATTTTTTGTTGTGGCGCTAGGACTGGCAGTGATGTTTGCTATTGTGTTGGCAGCGTTGGCAGCATTGTGGTATTTGGGACACAAAGTAATTAAAAAACCGGTATTAGTCATAGGACTTGTTATAGAAAATCTGGTATTGGTGACAGCGGTAGGTTTATTGTTTTATCATACAAGTACAGAACGTATTCAGGAAAGCTGCAGCGTCAGTGCAATTACATATTTGACCGGGGAACAGGCGAAATGCAAGGAACTTATGGAAGAATACACAGAAATCATACCGGAAGAATTTTCTGTAAGCCAGTGGTTTGAACCTATGAAAAATCTTTTATCCGATTGGGCGGTAGAAGAAAATGATGGTATTTCTTATGAAATTGATTTGGTAGAATATAGAGAAGAAGAAAGCCATATTTTATACTCCTCACAAAATGCGTATGGAAGAAACATTTATGGAATTTATCCTAAGAATGTGCTGGAAAAACTGGACAAAATGAAGAATAAAGAGAAAGTAAGTACGCTCCGTGTGGAAGAAGAAGGTGTCGACTTTGTTTATGCAATTCAGTTTTTAGAAGAAAACGAAAACAACCATCTTGTATGGGTGGCAAAAATGAAGATTGCGCCATAAAAGGTAAACAGAATGTGAGAAAGGAGGGCATGAAAGTATGAAAAAAGAAGGAATTTTCCATGGGATAACCTATTGCTTCCGTAGAAGAAAAATGCGGTATCAGATGAAAAAGAAGCAAAAAGAGCAGGAACAACGCAGTGTGAAAATCCCTGAAAAAATCAAAGAATTTGGTGAAACAATCGTGGATGTGAAACCCAAAAAGGAAGAAGATTATTGCACTGTGTTGGGAATTAGAATGGGAAGAAAACTGGTTTTATGGAGCATAGTGATTGTGGCTCTGTTAAGTATTGGCTGTATTTATCTGGTGATGCCGGTGTCTGGTATGGCAGATGGAATCCGGACTTATCGTTACAATGCCCTGCCTTTAAAGTTTACCAGCGGACAGGTAAGAATTTTGGCAGAATCCGGTTATGTGGCATACGAAGGTAACGTTTCCAAAGGCGCAGTAAATGGAAAAGGAACTTTGTACAGCGAAGATGGAAGTGTTGTTTATGAAGGAGAATTTCAGAACAACAAATACGATGGCGAAGGAAAAAGTTACTATTCGGGAAACCGCCTTCAGTACGAAGGACAGTTTGTGAATAATAAGTTTCAGGGAAAGGGAACTTTATACCGGAAAGACGGAACAAAAGAATACGAAGGAGAATTTGCTTTTGGACAGAAACAAGGAGAAGGCAAGTTGTACGATAACAGCGGACACGCCATATATCAGGGGAATTTCGTAAAAGATTCCATCCGTTGTCAGGAACTTTTAGGAAAACCAGTGACGGAAGTGGCAGAAATGTATACAGGAAGCCGTGTGGTTTATGAAAACGACAAGGAATATTGTGTGGCATTGGAAGATATCGACAGCGTTTATATCAGTGAAGGCGATGTAAATACCTTAGAACAGGAAAGCAGTGTGCAGGGAGTTTATGTACTGTCTTCTTCCATTGTTCTGGACGGTAAAAAGTACAGTACCATTAACGATTTAAAGAAGAAATTCAAGGTGATAAGTTATGAAGGAAATTCTTCCCTGACTATGGCGGACGCAGTTGCAGTAAATGAAGCGGCGAAAAAGATGGATGTATTAAGTGGGGAAGTTAAGATGGATACTACTCCGGTGTTTGAGGATGTTTTTACCGTAGATAGTATTGATAAATCTTACGAAGCATATGTGTATCAGTTTGAAGACGAAAATATAATATATACCTTTTTTGCAAAGGAAAAAAGAGCGGGATTTGATTTCTATCTGATGGAACAGAAATAAGAAAGAGGGATAGTGTATGAAAAACCAAAAGAGAAGAAGGATACTTACAGGAATTCTCGGTGTGGCAGTGTGTACTGCCACTGTGTTTTCATGCCCTATCTTGGGAGAAGCCGCAGGAGAAAAACGACTGGGCTTAGAGCAGGCGCAGAGCCTTTCCGTATCCTCCAGTAAGGATTATCGGAGAATTTATAACCGGATAACCATGAAAGAAATCCGGTACGAATCAGCTCTAAAGGCGGCACAGTTAAAACAAAAAAGCAATAATACATATCAGTGGTCACCGCTGTTGAAGTTTGAACTTCCACAGCAGGCATCTATGGCAGAAGAATATCAGTGGCAGTATCAGCCCATACAATTACAGAGTGAAATAAATTCCCTGAAACACCAGCTTACAGATTGTCAGTACGAGGCAGAAAAAGAAACGGCATTTCTTTATATACAGGCATACGTGTGTCAGGAAAAGATAGAACTGTTGCAGGAACAACTAGAACTTGAACAGGAAAATTTAAAACGAAATAAAGCTAAGGCTGTTGCCGGCACCGGTACCCAGTCCGATGAAACAGAACAGCTTATAGAAGAAATAAACAATAATCTGGCGTTGCAGATGCGTACACTGCATACTACGCTGGAAAAAATATCAGAACAGATAAATCTTGATATTACCGAAGGGTATCTGTTGCAGAACCCGTTGGGAGAGTTAGCGGTTTCCCGTGAAGATTTAGATAAGATAATTGAATATACCTTAGAAAACGATCAGTCTTATTATGAAACAAAATTGGCAGAGTCTACAGCCTATTTGTCGCTTACTACGCTGGAAAGTCTGATGCAGAGTAAGTATGAATCTGACATGCAAAATTTACAGATATATATTAATCAGGCAAAAAACGGTGAAGAAGTCAATGAAGAAGCTTTAAAAACTGTTTTTGCTGATTTTCTCGAAACCATAGATTCCCCATGGAAGGGCAAACAGGAAGTTTTATCTGTAGAAGTGACAAAAGAATGGTTTCAGGGAACGGACGGTTCTTTTTATCTGGAAGATGATCCATATGCCTTATGCACTGCTATTTTAGAATATAAAGAAGCATTGACTGCAAAGGAAACTCAGGAAAAGGAACTGACAAGACAGGTAAAAGACGGTTACGAAGCGGTAATCACGGCAAGAAATAATTATGAAACATCAAAAAAAGCAGAAGAAAGCTTACAGCAGGAGATTACCAGAGTAGAAGAATTATATCGTCTGGGAAAAGCTTCTTATGAAGCAGTGAGCCAAAAACGGGAAGAATACAGACAGAAGAAAAGCGCATGTCTGGATACTCTGGAAGCCTATGGAAAGCAGTTGGAAGAATACAATCGCTTAACTTGTGGAGCGGTAGAGAAGCTTAACAACGGCGAGGGAATCACTACAGAAATAGATGATTTGGTTGAAACCCAGTATTTAGAGGGGGCTTATTATTCCATAGATTACCGTGTGGAAGATAGAATTTTTGTTTTCGGAATTCAGATACCGGAAAATTTCAGTGTGGAAATTACCGATTATGAGTTATATGTAAATGGAACCAAAATAGGCGAAAAAACAGGAAAAGTAGACCATATAAAACATTTATCCCTGGATTTTGCCCAGGTGGAAAAAGCAGAAGTGTATTTATATAAAGGGGAAGAACTTTATTCTGTATGTGAAATTAATCCTTATACCACCAGAGGAACTTTGGAAATTGCCGGTGGCTATCAGGTAAAAAGCGATACCGTGAAGGTGACGAATAATAAGGAAAAAGTGGCGTCATTTACAAGTAAAACCGATAAAGAGAAAAAGATTGCCACATTGAGTATAAAACCGTCAGAGGATAATATTGCGTATTATGCATTAACCATTGGGGACAGTTATTTAGGTTCGGAAGAACCGATTTTAATTGATGAAGATTATCAATATATTTCCCTGTTGGTGAAAGAACTTGGCAATGTAACCATAAATTTTTATGACGTTCAAAAAGAACTGTTATATCAGGGAGAATTTGATACTTTGCATAACTGTATTTACAGAAAGGCTGAAAATCAGTAGAGGAGATTGCTATGAAGAAAAAAGCAGGAAGAAAAACAAAAAAAATGGCAGTAGTCATAGCGGCAGGGGCAATAATAGCAGTTTCCTGTTACGCTTATCCTTTGGCAAAGGCTGTGTTTGACCGGGAAAGTGCAATACATATTCAGGCAGAGTCCATAGAAAATTCTACAATGATTGTGGGAACTCACCTGATTCATATTAGTGCATTAAATGATGAACTGTATGATATGGCGGCAAAATCAGCAGAGCGTTCCGGACAGCAGGAAATATATTATAAATCAGAACTTGCAGGTGGAAAGTGGTATAACATCACAAGTGCATCTTCTATCAGTGATATTACAGAAGAAGGAGAAGCGGTCAGTGATTCTAAAATCGAAGAATTATTGCTGACTCATCATACAAAATCCGATTGTATCACATATGATTTGAAAAAGAATATCGCCGTTTGTATCTATGATATTTTTGACCCGTATGATTTGGAAAATTTAGAAGAATTAGAACCGTTATGTAATCAGTATGACCTGACAAAAGAACGTGAAAAAAATACGGAAATGCAGACCAGCAACAGTAAACTGATAGAAAAGTTTTTGGAGTTAGATATCACTACAAAACAGACAAAAGTTTATGACGAGCAGTTGGAAACATTGCAGGAATACTATACCAAAATGAAAAAAGAAGGTACAGACAAAGAAAATATTGCTGTAGTGTTGAAAGTTATGGGAAAGATAGATGCGTCCAGACGTAAAGAGGCTTTACAGACCATAAGCAAGGAGTTAAGCGAATTAGAAGAAAATATCAGAGATATTTCTACGGTAAGTGACAAGGATGAAGTTCAGGCTTCAGAAATGTATGATGTAGATGAGGCTTTACTGGAAGCTTTGTTGGAAAGTCAGACAAGAGTGGAAGAAAGTCTGATTACT
>CAYVCL010000043.1:0-26797 GCA_964450185.1 uncultured Lachnospiraceae bacterium
ATATTATATAGTATTTTAATTTTTTCTTTTTATAGGTTACACAGCAAAACGCTTACCTATCGTTTTTCCAAAAAAACAATTTTCCCAGCTTACATAATTGCATTTTTTCTTTTTATAGTAACCGGATATATCAGTAATTGGATTCCTAATATTCCATTAAAATTTTTTGTACTGATATTACTAATGTTCTACTTAATTCTATTACATAAAGACAGTTGGTGGAAACGAGTCTTTTTTGTGCTTTTTCCAACTTTCATTTACGCACTATGCGAACTGCTAGTCATATTTATTATGTCCTTTTTTCTAGGTTCTGATAACTCAACCCTTGTTTCCGCTACCACGCAACAGCGTGTCGCAATCTTTTTTGCAGAATCTATGTTTTTGATTTTAATTGAACTTTTCATTCGTTATAAAAGTAATGACGATTCCATTTTTAATAGTTTTCGTACAGAACTTCTGCTAATGCTTTCTATAAATATTGCTTTTATTTTTATCATTAGCGGGCTTTTCTACTATAACAACTTTTTTTTAACCACTAAAACAACCTTAAATATTGCACTTTTTTCCATTGTGCTAATTTCCGGCATATCCATTTTCACTCTATATAAGATTGCAAAAAAATCAAAAGAAACGATGGAAACAAATTTGAAATTACAGCAAATTGAAATGGAACATAAATTGACCGAAGATTTAGCCGATGTTGTGAATAATTTAAGAAGTCTACGACACGATATGAATAATCATATGAGTATTTTACAGGGGTTACTTTCTCTGGAAGAATATCAGGAGGCTACCAATTATCTCAACTCCATATCCTCTGAATTGTCTGTAGCCAACCAGTTTATATTCGTAGAGAATAAAGTTTTATCTGTATTAATTAATAGCAAAATTGCCAAAGCAACTACTCTGGGAATTCCTATTGAAACAGAGATACTTGTCAATGATTTTCCATTAAACGAAAAAGACCTTTGTGCTTTGATTGGAAATATTTTAGAAAATGCTATAGAAGCGTCAAAACAAGCAAAAAGCCCAAATATCACTTTTTCTATAAAAAAAGAAAATCACCAGTTATGTATCCTGTGCGAGAATACCTTTCTGGTGACTCCTATTGTTCAAAATGGTGAATTCATTACCACAAAAGCTGAGAAACAATATCATGGAATCGGCACCAAAAATATTAAATCTATCGTTAAAAAATATCAGGGACAAACAGATTTCTTTTTTGATGAATTGTTCCGTGTTTCCATTGTAGTTCCTTATTAGATTTTATGGTTCTTTATAAAATCTTGTAAATTATTATAATCTTTAGATTCAATCGCCAAATCAGAATGTGGCTCTCCTAAAAAGAGTAAACAACACTGATTTGGCGTTTTTGCCACCTTCACTGCCATACCAACTGCTACCTTTGAAACTGTTTCTGCTACCATTAACCCCATTTCTTTTTTCATCATTATATTCCTCCAATTAATATTTTTATATGGTGTATTGCTTTTCCATATTTATATTATACAAAACTCCTTGTTTGGATGAAATAAATCCCTTTTATATCACATTTTTTCTGTCTTAAAATGTATCTCACTATGTATTTCCTTGATTAAACTGCAACATTTCTTAACTATTTGTTTCTTTTCCAAAATATTTTGCCATTACTTCTTTTCGATAGGTCCTGCCAATAGACATTTCCTCACCATTTTTTAATACTACTACATTCCCCCTAATTTCCCTAATTTCCTTTACACTGGTTACCTCTCCCTGATTGATTCGCAAAAAGCCTTCTCCCAGTCTTTCGTACAGGGAAGTCAATGTTTCATATACATTATATGTTCTTTGTTTCGTGTATATTATACTTTTAGACTGCTGTCTTTGAATATACATAATATCCCCTATATTTATTTTTTTCTTTAAATTCTCATCTGTAATTACAATTTCTTTATCTTCTTGGTTTCTTTTTACTGCGGATGCCTGAAGCAAAGCTTTTGATAAAATACTTTCCATTTTCTTTATATCAAATGGTTTCACAAGATATCCCATAGCTTCTACTTCAAAAGCTTCTCCTGTAAATTCTCTATGTCCTGTTACAAAAATAACAACCAATTCCGGATATCTTGCTGCCAGCTGAGCTGCAATTTCAATTCCAGACTCTTCTCCTAAATCAATGTCCAGAAACAAAACATCTAAATGTTTTACAGATAAATATTTTAAAACCTGTTTTCCACTCTTAAAACCATGACATTCTATATCCAAGCCCTTCTTAGAAGCAATCTCCCTCAAATATAATCCATTCAATTTAATTTGATATTCTTCGTCATCACATAACCCTATTTGATACGCCATTATTTTTTCTCCTTTTCCTCTCACTGGCTTTAGTATATCTTATTTTCTACATTCTAGCAAATGTTCTACCACCATTACTTCATCAATCATTCTATCTATATTTTCTTTTTCACATTCAAATAATACACACTTACAAGAATTTTTTACAAAATACTGCTCTAGAAAATTTAATAATTGTATCTGTTCTTCTGCTGTTCTGTTTGCCAGAATATGATTTCCTAGAAGCAATTCTACTCTTTTTAGCCTTGCGGCAACACACCTGACTAAAATCCGTTCAAAACAAGATAACTCATCAACTTTTTTATCTAATACTTCTTCCATCTGCAATGCTTTGAAAATATCTGAAAATTCTTCTACCAACTTTTCAGAATATACACCGGAAACCATCCCATAAAAAATCAGATAATTACGAACCGTCAATTGGGAAGAAATCTCTTTTGGATTAATACAATCCACTTTTTTCTTATACTCTTTAATGTTTTTTTCCGTGCTGATATGATTTAATATACTTTCTCCTACGGAAATATTTTTTCCTGACAACAATTGAAGCATTATTTCCCTTATCTTTTCATCCGAACATATAATCGCCACAATTTTTTCGCCTTCTAGTTCTAGTTTTAATTTATCACCGTTTTCCTTTGTGTCTAATTCCATCCTTAGAATAGTAATACACCTCCTTTACATTGCTTTCTATCTAAAAATAAAGAAATACTTTGAAACAGCATTGCAAAAGCCTGAATATAAAAATAACTTCGAAATTCTAAAGTAACACTGTCCCACCAGATACACTGCACCACACACACAATAACCAAATGTAGACTTAAAATAGCTGTTAGAACTCTACAGGTTTTTATATATTTTCTACTTTCCGTTTCTTCTAATTTTTTTTGTTTTCCGCCATATATATAATTGCTTCCTAATGCTATTACCGGTACCAGAATTCCTAAAATGTAAATTCCACCCTTAAATTCTGCCAGATATTCTGCGGCATACACACTGGCAAAAAGCATAGTGCTATAATAAAGAATACATCTAAAGTGATTCTTTGCGTGAATTCCACCGGAATATAATCTCATACTTCCATATACCATAAAAAACAAGAAGACTTCTAATTCTTTCGAAGAAATACATGCCAGTATAATAATAAGCAATAAATTCACAATTGTGGAACATACAATTTCTACTCCACAAATACAGGTTTCTTTCATCCGTATATTGCTCTCCCAATCACAAGGATAGGAATTTACCAGTTTTTCTGATATTTTTCTATACATCCTTTTTCTCCCTTATATTTTTTTCATATATTTAGGAGTATAGCCTGCTCTGCATCATCTTGCAATTTTTTCCATCTATAATACGTATTTTTCGTATTATTTTACATACCAATAGCCGATAATTTCTTTATCTTTCTTTTACAAAAATACACTTTAAATGTCAGATACTGCTTCACTGACATTTAAAGTGCATTTTATATGATAGTATAGTAAATGGAAACCACCACAAACACAATGAGCGGAAGCACATATTTTCTTGGATTTTTCCACAATTCCTGTTTGGTCTGCCAACCTGTAATCCGATACTTCTTCTCAATAAAAACTGCCGATATTGTTTCTAAAATGGCAAGAAACAATGCAAAAAACACATCCGGAGTCACAAACTCACTGACCATACTTTTTGCCCCTATAATTATCATATTCACTGCCAGAAAATAACCACATAAAAATCTTCCATACTGCCAGTAAATATTATTTTGTTTTTCTGGAAGCATATCAATGTGTCTTGCAACCCACACATCACTAGAAATCATGGTCACAAAAGGTGTATTAATGGCACCAATACACCAAACCAACTGAAATAGAATAGGATTCTCCCTGCTAATCAAACACAACACAAGCATAAACGCCACAATACAGATAGTATTAACTATGTATATTTTTTCTGCAAAAACAATCTTTAAAAAATAGTTCCTAATTCCTTTCTGAACTAAAAACTTATTTTGGGGTTCATGGGTGATAATCAAATCTGTGACCACTCTTTTTCGCCAAGTAACAATGCCTCCAATGCCTATTATAAGTGCCAACACTAATTTGTATCCGAAATGTAAATTCATTATTCCTAGAAGGAATAGTAAAATAAGCAATATAATATTTTCAAATACTATTGCTTTTCGTTTTCCATTTTTGCCTAATAAAATTCCAATATTAATTAATACTGCTACCCCTGAATTCACTATTAACAAAATACTGTTCTCTAAAATATTACTTCCAAAATTCACAAGAACAACAATTACAAAAGAAATTCTCTGAATTACTGTACATACCCATAATGCAGTAAAATATGCACCAAATAACTTCCATTTACTTATAGGTAACGTCAGATATAATTTGATATTTTCCAAAATGGAATAAGTATAAATTACATAAGCAGTGGATGTAAATGCAATTCCAATACCAATGGTACTACAGGCAAAACTGTTTATATGAAATATTTCTTTATCTTCAAAAAGAATTCCGGTAAGTATGGCAAACACAATAAGATACAGCATGTAGTTTTTTATCTTTCTAGGGGTAATAAAGTCCCATAAAAACATTTTACTTTCCCTCATGCAACCACTCCTTTAACTCTTTTCGAATATCCATATTGTCAGAAAGCATTTTTGTGGTAAGTTTTCCCTGATTTAGCAGTAAGATTTTATCACAGGTTCTTTCAAAACTTTCTGCAATATGTGAACTCATTAAAACACTTCCATACTTTTTATGCTGCGGCAAAATCTGGTATAAGAATTCTGCCGCCGCAAAGTCCAAACCATCCAAAGGCTCGTCCAAAATTAACAACGGCAATTGCAGTGCAAATCCTGCAATTAAAAATACTTTCTTCTTATTTCCGGTAGACAGATTTTGAATATATTGGTTTTGATAATCTCCAAATTGAAAGCCTTCCACCAAATATTGAAGATATTCCTTTTCCATTTTTTTCTTATACACTTTTTCAATATAATTTTTATATTCAACAAATGTCCAATATTTAAATGCCTGTTCATCGGTAAATACAGTATACCGCATTCTTCGAAATTCATCCTGAGAAAAGGAAATTTCTTTTCCATTACTGTTTATTTCCTCAGCTTCAAATTTCGTATGTATTCCACTGATAGTATTCATCAGTGTTGTTTTTCCTGCACCGTTAATTCCCAACAGACCAATAATGCAATTAGAATCAATACTAAAGTTTCCATTGTCAATTATGTTTTTTTCTTTTTTATACCATATAGAAAGATTTTTGATGTTTAACATTGCTTATCCCTCCTTATTGCCGCCTTTTATTGCTTTAAAACCAAACAGAATTCCCACTAGAATAAATGCCACCGCACATAAAAGTTCCCTTTGAAACAAATACACACCTCCGCCTATTACAAATATTACAGCTATAATAATTCTAAAAATCGCTCTTTGTTTATCGTTCATATCTCTTTCTCCTTTCTTATCTGCAAAATTGTTTCTAATTCTCAAAAATCTTTCTATATCTTATACACTTGTATCTCTCAGTGTTGCTGATGAAAACTTAAATACACTGCTTTACTTTGATACGTGATAAAAACTACAATTGATATCACAACAAATGCCACAAAAAATCCATAAATATTATCACAAAAGGCAACTGCTATTGCTATCAAAAATCCACCTACTACAATAGTACCTTCTAAACTTCCGACACGATGACTGTTCGTACCTATCATATCTTCTACTCTGTGACTTTCCTTTTTCATTAACGAAAAAACAAGAAAATAAATGCTCAAAAAAATCATTTCAATATAGTTTATCTGAAGTATCAAAATGCTGCTGATTGCCACCGTTATCAACCATTGTTTTTTTGTAGATTGTCTATTTCTCAATTTGCAGACTATTGCAAATCCAATTAAAACTATCACATTTACTATAGGATTTCTTTTCCCCATATCAAAAGGCATCCGAATATACGTATTGTTAAAAAGCGTATCCATAAAGAAATAAAGCAATGCAAATAAAAATACCTGATAATTCAATACTTTTAAAACACTTATGACCATATTAGGTTTTTCTAATATACCATTTTTCATATAATCCAGCACGAAATTTGTAACAAGTGCTGCCACAGTAATACTTATAAATAATATGACCGAAAGCTTCACATTGTTGGCAATTATCCTGTCAATTTTGTCATTCCCAAACATTACATTTCTAAATACTAAAAGAGAAAACAAAAATCCCAATATTACTTGAATCATCAGTTTATTTTTAACAACTAATTTTTTCACAGAATTTTTCCTCCCAGTTATTTTCCATATATAATTTTTCAATATCAATGTTATTTGCTAAATGTTTTGTAACATAGGTTACTTCATTACATAAGTGCTTAAAAGAAGTAAGAAGCAAATAATAATAATGATATGCATTCTGCTTATATTGCATCACACTTTCTATTTTCTCTATATCACCAATAATTTTCACATTGATATCCTCCATCGAATGTTCCACTTTTAATTTATATTCTTTCAACATATCACAAAACAAAATTCTTAAATTGTAAGCTAAAATTTCTGCATACAGACTTTTTTCTATTTTCAATTCTATTCCATTAGAAAAACGATTGACATTTAAAAATTTTATTCTTTCAAACCACTCATGTTCGTTTACTATTTTTTTTTCACTTTTGAAAGCTGTTTCTTTGCCAAATGAATTCGTAAAAACCATAGTATCATATTTCGAATACTTTTTTTGTCTAATTTTGTCTGTTTTCTCCAATTGAAAATTTGCAATTTCTTTAGGATTTCCAATCATCTTACTTACTTCTTCTTCTTCCATCTGGTTACTCAACAGTAAATGCTCTTGTGCTATAGTTCCTTTTTCTATTGTTAACTCATTTTCTTCAAATTTCGTATCAAAAATTTTTTCCAGATTTCCTCTTTTGAGTTCATCCAATAGCATTTTACTTTGCAAATCAATAAAAATATATTCTGTCATACAGTCCTTGGTTTCTGCATTAAACTGAATCCCCTGCTTTTCTAAATAAGTAAGATATTTCTTGTTCGCCTGTATAATCATATGCTCAATTAAATGAGCATAGCCACTTCTTTGAATTAAATCCGCAAATCCAAGGGGAATCACAAACTTTACCACTGTAATATCTGAATCCAGATCAAAATAGGTAATTCCATTCTCACTACGAATATTTTCTGTCATATCCATCATGTTTTCACCCCCATTGCAATAACACTCATCTCTTGTTTCGCAAGCTTCTTTATATCTTCCAAGGTAATTTCCATGATTTTTGTTATAATTTCCTTCATTTCAATTTCACGCTTTAGCGCATAAATATAAGGAAGTAGTGCAAAATCATCACCATACTGAAATGCCACAAATTTAATGTCCTCTATTAATCTCCTTCTGGCACTAAGAAATACTTCCTCTGAAATCTTTACTCCTTGTGCTAACTCTAAAGTTTGCTGTAACAAAGATTCTTTATAATCTGCCAATACCCCTGTTAGAAATATCTCTTTATGCATTACATAAGAGCTGATAGCTGTATAAATCTTTCCCTCACATCGCAAAGGAAAATAAACACTGTCTACCTCATTGGTACCATAAATCTTTTCTAATATCTTATATTCTAATAACTTTTTTAGCGAACCAGCCACTGTGCCAAAGCAATAGTTCCCCATAAAAGCCAGTTTCTTTTCTTGAATATCTATCTTTTTTTCATCCCATTGATTTCTACTCAAAAACAATGGTTGCTTTCCTTGAAAATAAATTCCTCTTTTAAAAGGACAATTCATGCTTTTCATAATCTTTTCTATCTGAATATTATATTCCTCCTGAGTTAATACTCCTTTAGAATCAACAGACAGATAATCAATAATATTTTTTATAATATCGGAACTGTTTAAAAATTGTTGCATATATTGAACATATTCTGAGTAATCGGGTGCTTTAAATAAGAATACACTTTTCCTGAAAATATCATTGATGGTATATTCCTCCAAATCCCTATTTTTCTCACCTAACACATACAAAACTTCACTGCTGAAATTATCAGATTTTCCTTTTGCACACCAAGAACAAACTAAATTATTTTTGAAAAAAGTAAATTCTGCCTGATGCTTATTTTTTGCTACAAAAAATTTTAATACATATTCATCGATTTCTTCTTTTACTTTTCTTGATAACAATACACTTTCTGCCCGCTCTGTTAAACTAAACATTTAACGCCCCTCTTTCATAGGTTTCCAGCATATCCTCTAAATGATTTCTTTTAATCCATTCACATGGTTCCTCTCTATTTCTATTATGCTCTAAACCTTTCAGATAACATCCTCTACAATTAACAAAATACTGACATTTTTTATCACAACCACTTTCCTCTCCCGGAGGTACAATTTTGGAAATTCTTTCATAAATATCTCTTTTAAAGATATGTTCGAAATCTTCTTCAAAAACATTTCCAAATAAATTCATTTTAGGGAACAAAGCACATGGTCTGATATTTCCATCAGCCCCTACTACAATGGAATTAGAACCTGAACCGCAATTTTCTGAACCCATAATGTGTTCTTCCGATTTTACAATAGGAATAATACCTTTATATTTTTCTATCACTCCATTTACATAGCGGATATATGCTTCTGCGTCTAATCTTTCTTCCACTTTATCCTGTTTTCCCATTTGGATTCCTCTTCCAAAATCTTCAATAAAGTTGAAAGCAAACATTTTAGCCCCTAGAGAAACAGCTAAATCTGCAAGTTTATCAATTTCCCACATATTCTCACTAAAAATACTGGAGGCAACTCTTACCGGAATTCCAGCAACTGTCAAACGCTTTATATTGTTGCAGGTCTTTTCAAAAGCTCCCTTCATTCCTCGAAATTTATCATGAACCTGTGGATTGGTACTATCAATTGAAACATTAATCATAATTTTTTCTTTATTCTTTGCCAACAATTTTAGAACTTTATCACTAAGAATGGTTCCATTCGTTAAAATTCCCACTGTTGCAAACTGCCTTAACGCTAATTCTAATATTTCATAGGCGTGTGGATTGACAAAAATTTCTCCACCTGTTAATTCCAGATTAAGCACATGGTTCTTTTTAAAAACTTCCACCAAATTTTTAAACTGTTCATATGTAATCATACTGGTTTTCTCACAGGATGCATCTAAATAACAGTGTTTACAACGTAAATTACATTTTTCTGTTACTTCAATGGTTGCCATCATCGGTGAAATGGAACTTCCATCACCGACTACCTTTAATTCTTCCTGCTTTACAGGTTTATCATGTAATACAACTGTTTCTTTTTTTAGTAACATCTCAAGAAATTCATCCAACCATTTCTGATTTTTTTCCAAAGAAATTCCAGTTTCTTCGCAATATTTTTTTTCTAACTCCTCCACTGTATCACTACCGGTGATAGACATCACCACATCTTTTCCGGTTTTATTTACTGTGAAAAATCTATAATAACGAGAATCTTCTTTAATTTCTTCTGAAAGGAGATTGTATTTTCCTTTTGTCAGATACATTAAAACTCCTTTTTCCAGTCCGATATATTTCTTTTTATCCAATACCATTGGTTCTGTCTGCCTCCTTTTTCTTGTTCCGGACAAAAGATTTCTACTTTTGTCCGAAACATTTTCTATTTTTAGCCTGTTACACCGTAAATTGCAAGTACTCCGGCAATTTCAAAGTCTGGAATTGGTCCATCTGCTAAACACGCTGCCCCAATTGCACAGGCAGAACATCCTTTGTTTTCTACAATTTTTGCTTCCTCTACTTTTACTTCTTCTCTTTCTACTTTTTCATTTAACATTCTTTTTACTTCCTTTCACCCTATTTTTGTTTTTTTGATTACGGCCATAATCATTTGTTAATACTCTTAACAATTTATATTCTAACTGCTCCCCATTTCCTTTTCCATTTTTTGCTCTTATTTAACGAATAATCCATATTATTTGTCCATCCTCGTTTCTTTTTTCTCTATTATTATGCAAATTTTCCCTATAATTTTAAGAGATTAAAACGTCACATCGAGTTCTTTTCCACAGGATTTTATTTTTAACTCCTTGTATATCTCACCATATTGGACTATAATATAATTACTTGTAAAAACAAATACAGAAAGGGAGTTTCTCATGAAAAAGAAGTTTAAAAACTTATTTTTGTTTACCTCATTTACTGTAGTAAGCATACATCTTTTGAATAAATTTTTAACTTTTACAGCGACTATCCGGGAATTATTAAAATCCGAATTAGGATTCTTTTATGAATGGCGATTTGGAAAAATATACTATACGAAACAGGGAACAGGCTCTCCTTTGTTATTGATTCACGATTTAACTACAGGAAGTTCTTCCTCTGAATGGAACGAAATGATTTCAGATTTATCTAAGAATCACACAGTCTATGCCATTGATTTACTTGGCTGCGGACGCTCCGACAAACCAAATCTGACTTACACAAACTTTTTATATGTACAATTAATTTCTGATTTTGTTAAAAATATCATCGGCCACAAAACAGATGTTATGGTTACCGGAGATTCTGCTCCACTTATCATTACCGCCTGTGGTAACGATGCTTCTCTTTTTAACAAAATTATTCTGATTAATCCAATGAGCTTATATCGTTTGAATGAAATCCCATCCAAACGTACCAAGACATTGAAATTATTAATCGAAACACCGATTCTTGGAACTTTACTTTACAATTTATACGCCATGAAACACAACATGGAGCATAAATTCATTGAAAATTACTACTTTAATCCATTTAAAGTAAACCAGACTTACATTGACACTTACTACGAATCTTCCAACCTTGGAAATGCCAAGTATTTATTTGCAAGTTTAAAAGGAAGATACACAAACATTAATATTCTTCATTCCCTGAAAAATATTAACCATAGTATCTATATTATCGGCGGTTCTGAAGAAGACGATATTCAGACTACTATTGATAATTATTCTTACTATAATCCTTCCATTGAATCTTACACAATCAAGAAAACAAAACACCTTCCACAGTTGGAGGCTCCAGAGGAATTATCAGAGCAGGTCGAAATTTTTCTTGGGTGATTCATCATAAGGGAAATTTAACTTAAATATAAAAGCAGGTCATTTAAGGCTTGCTTTTTTTATTGGTGGTTGACAGTACGCTCATAAGTGGAGCAACTGCTTCCCGAAAAGGCAGAGGCAACGCGAATCCAAACTAACTATCAACTTCGACTAAAACTTTCCGGAAAGCCGTCGAGCTTAAGTCTACGTAGATAGTGGATTTCGTCTTCGCTAAGAACGCCTCTTGAATCGCCTTTTCCGGGAAGCAGTTGCTCCACTTATGAGCTGTTCTTGGAAACCGCCAAGTTTAAAAGAAGTCAATTCTTATACTGGACATGCACTATCTATTTGCATTTAACTAGATTTTTCATGAGAAATACACGAAAGATATATTATCCACCTACAAAAAATTCCGTGATAAAAACCACGGAATTTTTTTACTATATGAACTTATTCATTTTGTTACGTTCGGGTACAGCGTAACTTTATGTATGGCTTGCCAAGCACAGCCCATGATAGGTACAGAAGCTTGCCTTCGAAGGCGATCAGGAAACGCTTTTAGCGGAGTTGAAATCCACTTCTTAGCAAGCACTTAGTGAGGAGCCCCTCCAGCGACGAACTTAGTGCGGCTTAGAAGTTAGTTCAACGCAGCGTTGTTTCCGCCTGCGAAGGCAAGCTTCTGTACCTATCATGGGCGTACTTCAAACCACCATCATTACGCCTGTCCCAACGGCTCCTTCGTCGGCAATCCAGCCTTTCTTGGATACTTCTTTGAAGTCCCCTTCACCTTTTCAATCAATACAAAAGACCGTGTTATATCCGTATCTGGAAGTAATAATTCTTTGCATGCTTTCTTCTTTCCTCCAAGAATGGATACTGCTTTTTCTGCCTGTTTTAGTTCTTCTTCTATGCTTCCTGATTTATAAGGAATAAAGGCTCCTTTTACTTTTACAAATGGAATACAGTATTCGGAGAGGGAGGCCAGATTGGCTACTGCTCTGGATACTGCCAAGTCGAATTGTTCTCTGTATTCTTGCTTTTTGGCATAGTCTTCGGCTCTGCCATGTATTAATTCGATCTGATTTAATCCTAAGTTATCCACAACGGCGTCTAAAAATTTGATTCTTTTCCCCAAGGAGTCCAATAATACAAACTTTTTTTCCGGAAAAACTATTTTTAATGGGATTCCCGGGAAGCCTGCACCAGTTCCGATGTCTATAATACTGTCTACGGAATTCATATCATAGGCTTTTACCAAAAGCAGGCTGTCTAAAAAGTGTTTGCTGATGACTTCTTCATATTCTGTGATTCCGGTTAAGTTCATAACCTTGTTCCACTCTACTAAAAGCTCATAAAACTTTAAAAACTGTTCTACCTGCTGCTCTGATAATTCTATTCCCAGTTCTTTGCAACCTTTTTCTAAAGAAGTAATGTCGTATTTACTCATCTATTTCTCCTATTTTCCACGATACTGTTCCATGTATACCAAAAGTACAGAAATATCCGCAGGGGATACTCCCGAAATTCTGGAAGCCTGACCTATTGATACCGGCTGGAATAATTTCAATTTCTGTCTTGCTTCTATACGAAGGCTTCCTACCTTATCGTAATCAAAGTTTTCCGGTATTTTTTTGGTTTCCAGTTTCTTATACTGTTCTACCTGTTTTAACTGGCGGTCAATGTATCCTTTATATTTAATCGATATATTTGCCTGTTCCGCCACACGGTAATCGGTGTTAGTTCTGTTTTTATCAATCGGTGCCAGTAAATCATAATTTAATTCTGGTCTGCGAATTAATTCTGCCATGGTAGTTCCTGACTTTAATTCTGTACTATTGCATGCACGAAGCAGTGACTGCACTTCTTCGTTGGCACCAATATTAGTATGCTCTAAACGCTCGATTTCTTCTGCAATTTCTTTTTTACGCTTCATCAGTAAATCATACTGTTCCTGAGAAACAAGACCAATTTCATATCCTTTTTCAGACAAACGCATATCTGCGTTATCCTGACGGAGCAATAATCTGTACTCTGCTCTGGAAGTCATCATTCGATATGGCTCTCTGTTTTCTTTTGTAACCAAATCATCAATCAAAACGCCAATATACGCTTCTGAACGGTCCAACACAATCATTTCTCTGTTTAAAGTCTTTAATGCTGCATTGATGCCGGCAATTAATCCCTGTGCTGCCGCTTCTTCGTAACCTGAACTTCCATTAAACTGTCCACCGCTGAACAACCCTTTTATGTTTTTAAATTCCAACGTAGGATTTAACTGTCTTGCATTGATGCAGTCATATTCAATGGCATAAGCATTCCTTACGATTTTTGCATTTTCCAAGCCCGGTACGGTATGATACATCATTTCCTGAACATCTTCCGGCAGGGAACTGGACATACCTCCCACATACCATTCATTTGTATGTATTCCTTCCGGCTCTAAAAATACCTGATGTCTATTCTTATCTGCAAATTTTACTACCTTATCTTCAATAGAAGGGCAGTATCTTGGACCGGTTCCTTCGATAATTCCTGCATAAATTGGGGAACGGTCTAAATTATTTCGAATAATTTCATGAGTTTCCTCATTGGTATAAGTAAGGTAGCAGGCTATCTGTTCCTTCTGTACATCTTCCGGATTGGTACTAAAAGAAAATGGAATTACTCTTTCATCACCGTACTGTGCTTCCATTTTACTAAAATCAATGGAATTCTTATCCATTCTTGCCGGAGTTCCTGTCTTAAAACGGAACATTTCAACGCCGTTTGCCTTAAGAGAATCGGTCAGATAATTGGCTGCCTGCAGTCCGTTTGGTCCGGTATGGGTAATACTTTCACCGGTAAGACATCTTGCTTTCAAATAAGTTCCTGTACAAAGTACCACTGCTTTACAATGATAGGTTGCTCCGGTATATGTTTTTACTCCGGTAATAGCTCCATCTTCTACGATAATTTCCGTAACTTCTGCCTGTTTGATGGTCAAATGCTCCTGATTTTCCAGTACATTGCACATACTTCTGCTGTATTCTGCCTTGTCTGCCTGTGCTCTTAAGGAGTGCACCGCCGGACCTTTGGACACATTTAACATCTTAGACTGAATAAAGGTTTTATCTATATTTTTTCCCATTTCACCGCCCAAAGCATCAATCTCTCTTACCAGATGACCTTTGGAACTTCCACCAATATTAGGGTTACATGGCATTAACGCAATGCTGTCTACACTTACTGTAAAAATTACGGTTTCTAAACCCAGTCTTGCAGATGCCAATGCCGCCTCACATCCGGCATGACCTGCACCTACTACTACCACATCACATGTTTTTTCTAATACGGGCATTTTTATTCCTCTTTTCTTTGTATTGTTGGCTTGCGCAATAAAGGCGGCAAACATTGGGGGGCATATTGGACAAAGGATTGGGTGGGGGCGACCGGTTCCGGGGGATAAGAGGTTTCTGGAATTCCTTTTGTTTGGTTGTGGCAAACAGTACGCAACCGGAACACATTCGCCATCCATGGCTCAGGTGTTCCTTTTCCGGACGTCCTGTCCGGAAATTGCTGGGTTTCGAAAGGAATTCTTGAAACCTCTAATCCCCCTCCACAGGCCTCCCCCACCCAATCCTTTGTCCAATATGCTGCTCAAGGTTTTGGACTGCCTTCTATTGGAGCAAGTTGATTGGTGTTTCACTTAGTTACTTATTTTTTTTTATTTCATATTAGCTGTTAATCATATTTCTTGTAGGGGCTGTTCCAAAAATCAGGAATCTGGCATGGTAAATGGTGCGGAAAGCCCTAATTATCGTCTGGGATTTCCGTGCCATTTACCATGTCAGATTCCGGACTTTTGCCAACCACCTTATTTGCCCATGCAGAATTTGCTGAAGATTTCTTCTACCAGGTCATCTTCTACTTCTTCGCCTATGATGTAGCCTAGGGATGTGTAGGCTGTCATTAGGTCTATGGAGTAGAAATCTTCGGGCATATTGTTTTCTATGCTTTGTTCTACCATTTTCAGGCTTTCGAATGCTTCTTCTAGTAGATTTTTATGGCGAAGGTTGGTTATCATTATGTCTTCGTTAAAGTTAATTTCTCCCTGAAGGAACATTTCTTTGATTTTTTCTGCTAATTTATCTATTCCTAAATTTTCTTTGGCTGATATGGATATTACTTCGCTTCCTGTTTTTTCTTGCATTTCGGTTTCGGTTATTACGGAAGTTAAATCCATTTTATTTAATAATACCAATGCTTTTTTATCTCTTAACAGGTCGCAGATTTCTGCATCGTTTGCGTCTAATGGTCTGGAGGAATCTACCACATACATAATGAAATCTGCTTCTTTGGCATAATCTTTTGCTTTTTCTACACCTATTTTTTCCACCACGTCTTTGGTGGAGCGGATGCCGGCAGTATCCATAATTACAAGCTTGATTCCGCCTAAATTTACGCTTTCTTCCAGTACATCTCTTGTAGTTCCTTCTATGTCAGTTACAATGGCTCTTTCTTCTCCTAAAAGCACATTTAACAGCGAAGATTTTCCGGCATTTGGTTTTCCTAAAATTACCGTTTTTATTCCTTCTTTGATGATTTTTCCATTTTCGGAGGAAGCAATCATTTTTGAAATTTCTTCTTGTAACTCTTTTACTGTGACCTGCAATTTTTCGCTGTAACCGGTAATATCTATGTGTTCCGGATCATCTAAGGCGGATTCTATAAAGGCAATTTCATAAATAACCTTTTCTCGGCAGGATTTTATCTTGTCCATTAAATTTCCCTTTAACTGATTCAGAGAGTTTTTATAAGCATATTCTGATTTGGAATGAATCAAATCCATTACAGCTTCTGCTTTCGACAAATCCATTTTTCCATTTAAAAATCCTCGTTTTGAAAATTCTCCCGGTTCTGCCATTCTGGCTCCATATTTCAAAACAGTTTCCAACACTTTCTGCACAATAAAAAGACCACCATGGCAATTAATTTCCACCGTATCTTCACCTGTATAAGTTCTTGGAGCTCTCATCACTGATACCATAACTTCATCTATCATCTCATCACCATCATAAATATGACCATAATGAATGGTATGGGATTTTTCTTGGGAAAGTATTTTATTTCCTTTTGATTTATAAATCTTATCTATTATGGAAAAAGCTTCTTCACCGCTTATTCGCACAATTCCTATTCCGGAATTGGTCATTCCTGTGGCAATCGCTGTAATTGTATCCTGCTTCATGGGGTGTCCTTTCATAGTGTGTGTGGTTGTTTTACTCTCAACTTTTGATTATAGCAGATGTGGGGGGTTTTCTCAAGGGGTGGAAAATGTGGCAAAGGGGACGAAAAAAGAGTCTGGAAAGTGCTGGGGAGCCGCGTACAGGGGCTACGACTAGTTCACACATTCGTAAGTTCGTGAGGCGTATCGCCTAAAAGGCTCTCACCTCACAAACTAACGACTGTGGAACGGATTCTCCGCCCCTTCCCGCTAACCCTCCCCAGCACTTTCCAGACTCTTTTTTCTGCTCATTGGCACAACCTTAAACACCTCTTGACAGAAACTTTCATCTTATTGAATGTGGCTGACAGCCAGACACTACCTACAGCCAGTAACATTCCGAAGAATCCGTTAAAGTGTGCCAATTCAGTAGAAAGAACTGTCGGTTTCCCTATGGGGAGATTTTAGTGGGAGGCACCGGAGAATCCGTTCCGTAGCTGTTGGAGCGTGAGGTGAGAGCCTCTTAGGCGATACGCCTCACACTCTTACAGCTACGTGAACTAGTCGCAGGTGCCGGACACGACTCCCCATAGGGAAACCGACAGTTCCTTCGGACTCATTGCCACACTTCCCCCCAACGATTCACCCCCTTTGACAAGTATTCTTTCCTACCGTATAATAAAACCACCATTTATTTTAACTATCATTATACAGAAAGGGATTTTAAGAATGAATAAAATAGGAATTATTGGGGCTATGGATGAGGAAGTGGCTGGATTAAAGAAGGAGATGACTGTTACTTCTACTACTACGATTGCTTCTATGGAATTTTTAGAAGGAACTCTTCTTGGAAAAGAAGTTGTTGTGGTTCGTAGTGGGATTGGTAAGGTAAATGCTGCTGTTTGTGCGGAAATATTGGCTGGTATTTTTAAAGTGGATGCTGTTATTAATACGGGGATTGCAGGTTCTTTAAATGCTAAAATTGATATTGGAGATATTGTTATTTCTTCTGACGTTCTTCATCATGATATGGATGCTACCGGTTTTGGTTATCCTTTAGGACAGATTCCACGTATGGAAGTATTATCATTTCAGGCAGATGACACATTAATCGAAACTGCAAAAGAAGTATGTGAAAAGGTTAATCCTGAGATTCACACTCATATTGGTCGTGTTGTCAGTGGGGATCAGTTTATTTCTGATAAAGAAGTTAAGAATCGAATTGTGACTAACTTTGAAGGTTACTGTACCGAAATGGAAGGTGCCGCCATTGCTCAGACTGCTTACTTAAATAACATTCCATTTGTAATTTTAAGAGCAATCTCAGATAAGGCTGATGACAGTGCCACTGTGGATTATCCAACTTTTGAAAAGAAGGCTATTGAACATTCTGTAAATTTAGTGAAGGGAATGTTGGAAAAATTATAAATTTTTTTTTACAAACTACCGTCATACAATTTCAAAAAAACAGAAGCATTCTAAGCTGTAACTATTTTCTCTGCTTAGAACGCTTTTGTTTTTTTATCTTTTATAATTTCTTAAACACTTCTGTTTCCTGCTTCAATGCCCCTGCAATTTCCTGGTTTTCATCCATTCGGATACTGATGTTATCAATATCGCTTACAAGAATCTGCGTATTTTCGGCTGCTCCGTTAACTCCGGCAACACCTTCTTCAATGGCTCTTGTAATACCGTCGATGGATGCGGCAATTCCGTCCATAGAAGATTTTAAGTTATCGGTTTTTGTAGCAAATTCATTCATAACGCCTTCAATGTAAGTTGCATTCTCCTTATATTCGCTTCCTGCTGTTACAAAGGACTCAAATTCAGGAAGAATAGATTCGTTCATGTAAGATACTAAATCATTTGCATTGTTTGCCAGATTATATACAGCTGTTGTAACAACACCGTTAATCTGCTGGATATTGTTTGCAGCTTCACGGCTGGCTGAAGCAAGCTGGCTGATTTCATCAGCAACAACTGCAAAACCTTTTCCTGCTTCTCCTGCTCTGGCTGCTTCGATTGATGCATTCAAAGCTAACAAATTTGTCTGGCTTGCGATGTTAAGAATGTCATCAGTCAGGCTGTTAACCTGATTTACACTGTTACTTTCTTCGATTGCTTTATTTAATACTTCAAGAATTTCATTTACTTTTACTTCTGTAGATTCCATGTTCATACGTGCTGTATTTTCCATATTTTCAGCATGCTCTTTCATTTGTTTGGAATATCTGTTAATGTCTGAAGTCTTTTCTGCAATTTCATTTACTTCTTCTCTTACGTCACCTGTATTATTATTAATCACAGATGCATTTGCGGATACTTCTTCCATAGTCGCTGCAAGTTCTTCTGTTAAAGCAGACAAATCAGATACACTGTTATTTGACGTTTTCACACTTTCCATTACCTCAGACACAACAACTTCCATTTTCTGTGAATTGCTTGTAATCATGCTGAAAATGCTCTGAAGCTTTTCCATAAAAACATTAAATCCACTACCAAGCGCTGAAATTTCGTCATGATAAAATACTTTAACTCTTTTTGTCAAATCACCTTCTCTATTATCAATATCCTTAATAATCTGTGTGATTTGCTTTTCGGTTGCAACAATTGGCCTAATAATAAGTAACATAACTCCCAATACAGAAACAATCACTGTAACAATACTTACTACAATGTTCACGGCATTAATTGTAAAAGCACTTTTATACACCTTAGCCAACTGAGTTCTTGCATTTGCTACCCCGGTATTGGAAGTTTCTTCCATTACCTTAATATTTTCCTGCATAGCCACTACACTGGAAGCCAATTCATTGTTGGCACAGGCGTAAGCCGCATCCTTATCACCATTGGCACTATATGCCATAACGTTTATCATGGCATGACTCATAATATCATAATTTGTTAACATATCCTGATATGCCTGTTTATCACTCTCTGTCACATTTTTTTCATAATCTGCCATCTTTTGTTCGAGCTCTGTCTGACCTTGGCGGATACTATCCACTATCGCTATCATTGTTTTAGAATCTACCGCAATAATATGAGACAAAGCTTTATTATGAAGACTTTTACTCTCAAGCTGAATTTCCTCTAATTCGGAGATTGCCGGCATATAGTTGTCAACAATATGAGAAGCATCTCTGTTTACTTTCCTTACATTCTGCAACGACAGCAGATTAGAAACTATGGATACAAATCCAAGCACCATAACCGGTACCAGAATATATGCCTTTATACTCATTTTTTTCTCTTTTTTCATACCAGTTTCCCCCTAACATTTTAATTAGCTGCTGATGCCGTAATTGCTGCTACTGTTTCATCTAACAATTTTTGTGCCTCAATATTTGGATCTCCTGAATGCATTTTCTGTCCAAATGCTACCATTGGATCCCAAAACTTACTCGTAACACGCTGAAGTGTTGCAAATTCTGATTGTGCTAAAACTGCTTGAATTGCTGCATCACCCTGCACCTCCGGAGTACTTGCTGAATTAATATTGGAAGGTCCTAATCCCCTTTTATTAAAACGAAGTGTCTGATTTTCTTCATTTGTAAGCCAGTCTGCCAGTTTTAGACTCCAATCCGGATGCTTTGAATATGCATTAACCCCTACCATTTTGTAACCACTAAATGATGCCATCTGAATCTGTTTTCCGGCACAAGTATAGGTTGGCAATTTTACTGCCGCATAATTTTTTCCCCAAGCTTCTTTTAAACTATTTGCAGCCCATACCCCACTGATTCCAGCAGCAACAGTTCCATTTTTTGCCCCTTCTACAAGTCCTACATCACCTGAATGTAAAAAACCCGGATGAACGGCAATTGCCTGCATTGCATGCACAATATCAATTCCTTTGATATCTCCTTCTGTCGTATTCCAGTTACAATTCATTGTTATTTCATCATCATTCATGCTTAAATTCAAACCTGTGTTGCCAAAGAAAGAATATAAAAAGTAACCACTCTCCCAATCCATGGTAACTTTTTTGTTTGTTGCTGCTGCTACATTCAGCATTTGTTCAAAGCTTGCTAAATCTGCTGCTGAAAATACACTTTTATCATAATACATAAAATATCCATTATCTGCTGTCATTGGATATGCATATAATGTATCTCCCACAGATGCTGCCGCAACGGCTCCTTCAATATTTGCTTTTCTTACTTCCTCCGGATTATCCACCGGTGTCAATGCTCCACCGGCAACCATTTGTAACAGTTGGTCATCTGCAAACGAAAAAACATCTGCTCCATTCGTTACATCTGCCAACAATTCCACTCTGCAATTAGCTTCTTCTACCGCTTCAATAGTAATGTCAAATTCTGCTTCCCCTGCATATTTAGCTTTAAAGTTCTCTACCATTTCTGTCAGCAATTCCTGGTCATCGGTTGCTCCCCACACTTTTAAAGTAACTGTCCCATCATTTGTTGAGTTTTCTTCTGTCTGAGTTTCCGTACTCTCAGCAGACTGTTTTTGACTTCCCCCACACCCTGTAAGCATCAAACTCATTGTTGCTACAAAAAGTATTAGTGCTATTACTTTTCTTTTCATGGCATTACATCCTTTCTCCCATTAATTTTGAAAAACAATCCCTCATTGCTTTATATATATATATCGACATAAAATTACATTTTCTTAGAGTTTTAATAATCAATTTTAAAAAAAAGCAATATTACCCAAAATCAGATAATATCGCTTTTTACTATTTTTTTTTATTTTTTTAACGCAACCACTACATGACGATATGGTTCTTCCCCTTCGCTGTATGTAGAAACATATCTGTCACCTTGTAATGCTGAATGAATAATACGTCTTTCATATGCATTCATTGGTTCTAATGTTACGGACCTTTTACTACGTTTCACCTTATATGCTATGTTTTTCGCAAGATTTTCAATCGTTTCTCTTCTGCGTTTTCTGTAATTTTCTGTATCCATTTTTACATGGATATATTCTTCCGTATCTTTGTTTGCTACAATACTTACCAGATACTGAATGGCATCCAGAGTTTGTCCTCTTTTTCCAATTAAAATTCCCATATCTGTTCCTTTTAATTCGATATCCATGTTTTTAGAAGTTTCATCATAAGTTAAATCTACTACTACTTCCATGTTCATGGCACGGAACATTTCATTTAAGAAAGAACGCACCTTATCCTCTAATGTTTCTTTCTTTCTTGCTCTAATAATTGCTTTTTTGCTGTTAATTCCTAAAAATCCCGCACTACCCTTTTCAATCACTTCATATTCCAACTGCTCACTGGTTACCCCTAACTGAATAAGAGCTTCTGTAATTGCGTCATCTACTGTCTTTGCTGAAATCTGGATATACTCCATATTTACTACCCCCTATTTTTTATTCTTCTCGTCTAACTTCCTCACCATATTAGCTCTTGCTGCTATACTATCTGGATTTGCAGATACCTTTTTATAATATTCATTTGCTTTTTGCAGTTGTTCTTCCTTTTCCTTTTGGGATAATCCGGAAGATTCGATTGCTTTCGCATTCATTTTTGCTGCTTCCGCCAATGCTCTCTCTGTAAAACTTTGTTTTTGCTTTTTCTTTCCGGCTTTTTCAATGTTTTTCTTGATTTCTTCATCCAAATCAATGCTATCAAGATGTTTATTTGTGATTATCTGAATTACAGATCGAACCACCGGACCGGCAATCCAGTAAAGTCCAACACCCACCGGCAATGAATAACAGAAAAATGCTGACATAATCGGCATACTGTAATTCATCATTTTCATGGAGGCCATCATTGGATTTTCTTCCTGACCTTCCATCTGTGGCTGTGGCATTAATTTAATGTTAATCCACTGAGCAAGCGCTCCAAGCACCGGAATTGCAATCGCTCCCAATACCAATACAAAAGAGCCTGTTTTAAATGCCTCTGAAATAATACTGGATGGAGAATTTAATATGTTAATTCCAAAAAAGCTGTTATATTCTTCCAACTGCTGAACAGTTGTTGCTATATCCCCAGCCATATCCGGGAACTTTTCAGCTAATTCCGCCCATTCTGTATCATTAAATTTATACAACACATCAATAAATGTATTAGATAATGTATAATCTGATTTTCCAAATCCCTTTGTGGCACCAATTTCTTTAATATATGCTGTGGCAGCATCTGTTGCCATTAATTTACCTACCAAACCTTCATACACAAGTTTGATTTTTGTAACATACGCCGGAATATTGTAAATTACACGATATAATCCGTACATAACCGGAATTGTGATAAACATCTGTAAACAGCTTCCTGCGGATGATACTCCATATTTCGCCTGAACTGCTTTCATTTCTTCGTTCATACGCATCATAGATTCATTATCTCTCTTATTTGCGTACTTTTTCTGAATCGCCTGAATTTCAGGATTCATTTTCGCAGAAAGTCTTGAAAATTTCTGCTGTTTTATTGTTAATGGCATCATTAACAAATAAATAATAACGGTAAAAAGAATAATGGCGATACCAACATTTGGTATTCCAATTTTGTACAAAAGTTCAAATATACCATTCATTAAAAAACCTAACAGCTTCGCTACCGGTCCAATAATAAAAGTTGAATTTTGTGTCAATAAAATGCTAGTCAACTTTTTTCCTCCTTCTATGGAACAGGATCGAATCCACCTCTTGAGAATGGATTACACCTTAATATTCTCCATGCAGCAAGTATTCCTCCCTTAACTGCACCGTATTTTTCCACTGCCTCTAACCCATACTGGGAACAGGTTGGATAGTAAGGACATCTTGTCCTTTTCATTGGAGAGATATATTTTCTATAAAATTTAATCATGAAGATTAATATTTTTTTCATTTTTCACATCTTTTCTTACACTCTGTAATTTTGCAATGTGCAATAACGCACTTTCCATATCAAAGTAACTAATATCCTTTGCACTGACTCTTGCCACTACAATAAAATCATATCCCTGCTCAAACTTTTCTTCATTTAAACGATAACTTTCTCTGATTAAGCGGGTTACTCTGTGTCTTACCACACTGTTTCCCACTTTTTTGCTGACAGAGATTCCAAGACGGTTTCTGTCCGTATTATTTTTCATTTTATACATAACCAGATAACGGTTTGCAAAGGATTTTCCATTCCTATAAACAATTTGAAAATCGTTTCTTTTTTTCAGTGACTCTGTAAATAACATTTTTGCGGTCCTTTCTACCAGACACGAATTTTAATTTCTACTGCTAACTGCTTAATATAGAAGAAAAGACCACATAAAATGCGGCCTACGCTGATAATTGCTTTCTTCCTTTTGCTCTTCTTGCAGCTAAAACTTTTCTTCCGCCTGGTGTACTCATTCTGCTTCTGAAACCATGAACTTTGCTTCTAGATCTTTTCTTAGGCTGAAATGTCATTTTCATATCGATTGCACCTCCATTCCCTGTTTAAAAAACATCACTCCACTTATAGTCAGAAACCGCCCCCAAGTCAAGCAAATCATTTATTTTTATAAAAATTTTAATTATTTTTCATCCACACCCTGTGAAAAGGGATCGGTTAATTTGTGTAAAACCCACTTAAAATTAAAAAATTTTTAATTAATGTGAACATCCTAATCCACTTTATCCACAAGTTGTTAACAAAATGTGGATAAGTGTTAGTAAAATGTGTTTAAATCATTTAACAACTCGAAAAATTTGTTTATTTCATGCGGTTTTCCACTATGTTGATTATTTTTTCCCACTTATTCACATTAATCCTCATTTTAACTTAAAAAATACCTGGATTTTGTGTATAAAACACATAAAATCACTCCCATTTCACATCTTTTTCCACACATCGGTTAAAGTTTTTTATTGCGAAATTAAATCTAATAGTATAATATAGAGTAGATGAATTGTTTTTATCTGTCAGAAGTGTGTGGAAAAGAACGCCTTGCGTATTTTTTATACACTATTAATCATGCAACAAGAAATTTGAAGAAACGGAAGTAGGAATCATAAATGGAACTCATATTACAAAAATGGAATGAAATTATTGAATCTATTAAAATTGAACACGAGGTATCTAACATTGCCTTTACCACTTGGCTGGTTCCATTAAAACCATACAAATTAGAAGGAAATACCTTACTTATTCTTACACCAAAGGAACTCGCCATCAGTTATATTGAAAGAAAATATTCTTTAGCTATCATGGTGGCAGTAGCCGAATTTACCGGTATGGAATATCAGATTTCTTTCATTAGTAATGAAGATGTTGATAAAAAGGATTTATCACCGAAGGAAGAACCAAAACAGTTAAGTTCTATTTCTGTAGCAACTGCTGCGGAAAAAGCCAACTTAAATCCAAAATATACATTTGATACTTTTATCGTAGGAAGCAACAACCGTTTTGCGCACTCTGCAGCCTTAGCTGTTGCGGAAGAACCGGGACAGTTGTACAACCCTCTGTTTTTATACGGGGGTGCCGGATTAGGGAAAACCCATTTGATGCATTCCATTGCACATTATATATTAGAAAAAAATCCGGAAGCGCGAGTACTGTACACTACCAGTGAAGCTTTTACCAACGAACTGATTGAATCCATTCGAAATGGTAACAGTTCTTCTATGAGTAAATTCAGGGACAAGTACCGCAATATTGATGTTTTATTAATCGATGATATTCAGTTTATTATAGGTAAAGAAAGTACACAGGAAGAATTTTTCCATACTTTCAACCACCTGCACAGTTTAAGAAAACATATTATTATATCTTCCGATAAGCCGCCAAAAGATATCGAAACTTTGGAAGAACGACTTCGTTCCCGCTTCGAAATGGGCTTAACAGCTGATATTTCTCTGCCTGATTACGAAACACGAATGGCTATTCTTCGTAAAAAGGTAGAATTAGATAACTTTGATATTGATGATAAGGTTATTGAATACATTGCTACTAATATTAAATCTAACATCAGAGAGTTAGAAGGCGCTCTGAATAAATTGATTGCTTTATATAAATTAGAAAAGAAACCAATTACGGTTGAACTGGCAGAATCTGAATTAAAGGATATTATTTCTCCGGATACACCAAGAGAAGTGACTCCACAGTTGATTCTTGATGTGGTGGCAGACCATTTCCACGTATCACCGGACGATATTATCTCCAGTAAACGCCAGTCAGAAATTGTAATGCCACGCCAGATTGTAATGTACCTTTGCAGGGATACCGGAAAATTCTCATTAAAGAATATCGGTAAGTTCCTTGGAGGAAGGGATCACACTACAATTATTCATGGAGCTGATAAGATTGAGGCTGAAATTCAGAAGTCAGAATCTTTAAGCAGCACCATCGATACCATTAAGAAAAAAATAAATCCACATTAAGGTGTTTACAAAATGTTAAAACTATGTTGAACGGCTGTGATTGAAAAAATCGCCAAAAAGTTATTCCAACTTTGTACCTTGGTTGTCTTTTCGTTTTGCACCGTACTTTTCCTTAGACAAACTCCTTGAAAATCAAGGGTTCTAGGAGTTATTAACATTTTCACACCCCCTAATAATAATATTACGGATTTTTAAAATATATATATTCATGGCAAGCCTCGAAAGGAGTTATTCACAATGAAACTTATCTGTAGTAAAGCGAATCTTTTACACGGGGTAAACATAGTTATGAAGGCAGTACCTTCTAAAACCACTATGTCTATTCTGGAATGTATTTTGATTGATGCATCTACCAATGAAATAAAATTTACAGCCAACGATATGGAACTTGGCATTGAAACGAAAGTAGACGGCGATATTATTGAAAAAGGTATTATAGCTCTGGATGCTAAAATCTTTTCTGAAATTGTAAGAAAGCTTCCAGACAATGATGTAGTAATTGAAACAGATGAAAATTATAAAACTGTAATTACTTGTGAAAAAGCAAAATTCACAATTATCGGAAAATCAGGAGATGATTTCTCTTATCTTCCAATGATTGAAAAGAATTCTTCTATCACAATTTCACAGTTTACTTTGAAAGAAGTTATTCGTCAGACGATTTTTAGTATTGCTGATAATGATAACAACAAGATGATGACCGGTGAACTTTTCGAAATTAACGAAAATGAATTAAAGGTTGTTTCTTTGGATGGACATAGAATTTCTATTCGTAAAATTCAGTTGAAGGAAGATTATCCGTTTACAAAAGTAATTGTTCCTGGAAAAACTTTGAATGAAATCA
>CAYVCL010000044.1:0-25863 GCA_964450185.1 uncultured Lachnospiraceae bacterium
GTGGTAGGCTATAATGAGAGGTGATAACAGTGATTAAAAAAGAAATGATTGCGATGTTGCTCGCAGGTGGACAGGGAAGCCGATTAGGTGTTCTTACAAAAAAGGTTGCAAAACCGGCAGTTGCTTTCGGAGGAAAATATATAATTATCGATTTCCCATTAAGTAACTGTATTAATTCCGGAATTGATACGGTAGGTGTGCTTACCCAGTATCAGCCGTTGCGTCTGAATACCCACATTGGAATTGGTATTCCGTGGGATTTGGATAGAAATATTGGAGGTGTTACTGTTCTACCTCCGTATGAAAAGAGTACAAGTAGTGAGTGGTACACAGGTACTGCAAATGCGATTTACCAGAACTTAGAGTATATGGAAACTTATAATCCGGAATATGTTCTTATTTTATCTGGTGACCATATTTATAAGATGGATTACGAAGTTATGCTGGATTTCCACAAGCAGAACAATGCAGATGTAACCATTGCTACTATGCCGGTCCCAATGGAGGAAGCAAGCCGTTTTGGTATTGTTGTTGCAGATGAAGACGGTAGAATTCAGAAATTCGAAGAAAAACCGGAACATCCAAGCAGTAATCTGGCATCCATGGGTATTTATATTTTCAGCTGGAAAATATTAAAAGAGGCTTTAATTGCATTATCCGACGAAAAAGGTTGTGATTTCGGTATGCATATTATTCCTCATTGCCATGAAAATGGAAATCGTATGTTTGCTTATGAATTTAACGGATACTGGAAGGACGTTGGTACTTTAGGTTCCTATTGGGAAGCAAACATGGAATTGATTGATATTATTCCTGAATTCAATTTATATGAAGAATTCTGGAAAATCTACACAAAGAGTGATACTTTGCCACCACAGTATATTTCAGGTGAGGCAAGAATCGAAAAGAGCATTATCAGTGAAGGCGCAGAAATTTACGGTGAAGTAGTTAATTCTGTCATCGGCGCTGGCGTAAGAATTGGAAAAGGCAGTGTAATTCGTGATTCTATTATCATGAGGGATACGAAAATTGGCGAAAACGTAGTGATTGACAAGTCAATCGTTGCAGAAAATGCAGAAATTGGAAATAATGTAGTTTTAGGAATTGGCGATGATGTGCCAAACAAACTGAAACCAAAGATTTACTCCTTTGGTCTTGTGACAATTGGGGACAGGTCTGTGATTCCGGACAATGTTAAAATAGGAAAGAACACAGCCATTTCGGGTGTAACAGAGCCATCGGATTATCCGAATGGAATACTGGATAGTGGTGAAACGATAATGAAAGCAGGTGACAGACGATGAGAGCGATTGGAATTATTTTAGCAGGCGGAAACAGTTATCGTATGAAAGAATTGTCAAACAAGCGTGCCATAGCAGCGATGCCGGTGGCAGGAAGTTATCGAAGCATTGACTTTACACTTAGTAACATGACAAATTCACATATCCAGAGAGTTGCAGTGTTAACACAGTACAATTCCAGAAGTTTGAATGAACATTTAAGTTCATCTAAATGGTGGGATTTCGGACGTAAGCAGGGAGGTCTGTTTGTGTTCCCGCCTACTGTTACAGTGGACAACAATTTCTGGTATCGTGGAACAGCAGATGCTATTTATCAGAACCTGACATTCTTAAAGAACAGCCATGAACCATATGTGGTAATTGCTTCAGGTGATGGTATTTATAAAATGGATTACAATAAGGTGTTGGAATATCACATTGCTAAAAAAGCAGACGTTACTGTGGTATGCAAGGATATGGCACCGGGACAGGATATCGAACGTTTTGGTATTCTAAGAATGGATGAAGATGGCAGAATTGAAGAATTTGACGAAAAGCCAATGGTTGCCACTTCCAATACAGTATCCTGTGGTATTTATGTAATCAGAAGAAGACAGTTGATTGAACTGTTGGAAAAATGTGCAAAAGAAGACAGATATGACTTTGTAAAAGATATTCTGGTACGCTACAAAGGTATGAAGCGTATTTATGGATATAAAATGGAAGAATATTGGAGTAACATTTCTACAGTGGAATCCTATTATGAAACCAATATGTCCTTCCTGCAACCGGAAATAAGAGATTATTTCTTTAGACAGTATCCGGACGTTTATTCAAAAGTGGATGATTTACCACCGGCAAAATATAATCCGGGAGCAGTAGTAAAGAACAGCTTGGTTTCCAGCGGATGTATTGTAAATGGTACGGTGGAAAATTCCGTTCTCTTTAAAAAGGTATTTGTGGGAAATAATGTTACCATTAAGAATTCCATTATTTTAAATGATGTTTATATTGGTGACAACACAACCATCGAGAATTGTATTGTGGAAAGTAGGGATACAATTCGTGCGAATACATATCATAAGGGAGAAAATGGTATCAAGGTTGTTGTGGAAAAGAATGAGAGGTATGTCTTATAACGGTTATAAGAGTGTAACAGAGTAAAGGGCTCGTTGAGGCGAGAAAGGGGAATTAATTAGATGAACATTACAGATGTACGTGTCAGAAAGATGACAAAAGAAGGTAAAATGAAAGCGGTAGTATCTATTACTATTGATGATGAATTTGTCGTACATGATATTAAAGTAATTGATGGAGAAAAGGGATTATTTATCGCAATGCCAAGCAGAAAGGCATCTGATGGAGAATATAGAGATATTGCACATCCTATTAACTCCGGAACAAGAGATAAAATTCAGAAGATTATTCTGGAAAGTTATGAAAAAGCTTTACTGGAAGAACCAGCAGAAGCAGAAGAAGCTTAATTACAGGGAAATAGTTAAGCGAAAGGTAAATAAAGAGCAAAGAAAAAGACAAGGGTGTCATGATGATTCAGACATACCCTTGTCTTTCTTTATATATAGATTTTTACATAAGTAATGTCAGGTTAATGTTTCAAAAACGTTATACAAATCTAAAATACCGTAGCCCCATTCGGGATTGGGATATTCTATATTCCGGGGGCGCCTGGTACCCCGAATAAGATAATTTTTTATGCCGGTTCCGTTGATGAAGGGTATATTACCATATATAATTGCCCATTCTAAGAACAAGGCAGCGGCGCCGCACACATGGGCAGCAGCAATGCTGGTTCCGGACCGTGTGGTGTAACGGCCGTTGGGAAGCGGTCCTGTGATGTCCACGCCGGGCGCAGCCAGTGTGGGAACAATGGTATTGTCAGGGCTAAAACCGCGACTGGAATTTAAGTAAATGCTGTCATCTCTGTGATTATAAGCCACCGCAGTAATGACATTTTTGGCATTTCCCGGTTCGGTAATGGTGTTATAGGGAGAGGAACGCAAAAAATAAGTATCCTCTGAAGTAAGGGGGGTAACCGGAAGCCACATGTGAAAAGTAACCGTATGAGAGGTTTTATTCTGGATAATGAATTTCCAGATTCCCGGTGCGGGATTATTGAAACGCATCATAACCAGCTGTCTGCCTGATTGATTTTCTATCAAAATAAAATTAACTAACACTATGGTGTTTACAAAGACAAAGCGAAGTGTTTGCTGGGAGTAAGGCGGCTCCAGAAAAAGGGGCTGCATTTCTCCGGAGGGAGATTGGAGGGTTACTTCCTGAGTAGTAGGAGAATCCCCCCAAAGCTCTAAAGTAAATCCCTGTTGGTGTTCGCCTACTTTCAATTCCACTTCCGTAGAGCCCACAGAAGGTTCTATATTGGAAGTATAATGATGCCTTGCATTTCCTTCATTTCCGCCGGCAACAGAAACTACCACTTGGGACTGACGGTTTAAACTGTCAGCAAAAGTTGCCAGAGGGGAATTGCCAAGATGTGCGCCCATATTGGAGCCGAAAGGCATACAGATGGACAAAGGAATTTCTCCTAAGCGGTGAGCGCAGTTTTTCACATAGCTTAAAGCAGTCATTACATCATCTTCCTGATAAATCAAAGCATCGTCGGGAAGAAAGAAAAAGTCATGAATATATTGCTTTGCCGGCTTTAGTTTTACCACAATTAAAGTGGCTTCCGGTGCAGCACCAATAAACTGCTCCTGAATATTTTCACTGCCGGCGGCAATACCGGCGGTAAAGGTTCCGTGACCTAAAGTATCTTTGGAAGGGACAATATCAAAAGGATTTTCCGACTGTAATGCACTGTCAATATCGGCTTTGGTGTATTCTGTTCCATAGTTTAGGTTAGGTGGTGTATTTTCACTGACAATGGTTTGATCCCAAAGATAGGCAATGCGGGAACTGCCATCCGAATTACGGAAAATTTTATTGGTATAATCAATGCCGGAATCAATAATTGCCACCGCAGTTCCAGTGCCTTTCAATGGGATGTAAGGATGATTATGCAGTCTTGTGATGCCGGAGGCATTCATACTCTGGATGTCCATGGGAACATAATAATTTGGAAAGCTTGCGTAGCTATAGCTGTTAAGGGGGGATTGTAGAGCTTCTGTTAAAGGTGCATAGATAATTGCGTAAGTATCGTTGACTATATTTGTTGGATAAAGTTGCTGCAAATACTCTAAATAAGAAACAGAGGCACTGTAATTGAATATAAAATCCCCATAATTTTCGTCCATGGCAGCAGGTAGAGGCGTAGATGATGGCATAAGACACCTGAAATAAAGAATTTGTAATATATATATGCCAAATACGCGAGAATATACATGTAGAAAGAAGTAAAAAGTATGAAAATTGATGAAAATTTCATAAAAAATTAAGAAATTTTGCTATTGCATTGGAACTAACAAAAATGAAAAAAAAATGAAATAGATAAATTGCATAAAAAATAAAATAAAAAAGAAGAAGTAAATGTAAAGAATTTACAAAAGAATTCGGTATTTTTTGGAAACAAAATGTAAAAAATGAATTAAAAGGAAGCATTGACATTTCTGCGTTAAAGCAGTATCGTTAAGACATTAACAAACTCAAAATAGAGAGGAAGTGAAAAGATGGAAGCCTTCGTAGAAGAACTTTTAGAAGAACTGGAATGTAATGTGGTATTCGAAATTCCTATCGGGAATGGAGCAAGCATCCCTATTCTGGAATCGGTTGTGGTTACTTGGATAATTATGGCGGTATTAATCATTTTATCCAAAATTCTGGTACGAAATCTTACCATAGAAAATCCGGGTAAGAAACAGCTTGCATTAGAAGCTGGAATCGGATTTTTGTATGATTTCTTTCACGGACTGTTAGGCGAACATGGAAAGCGTTATATACCTTACATGATGACGGTAATCATTTATGTAGGTGTGGCAAATATCATTGGTCTTTTTGGCTTTAAGCCACCTACAAAAGATATGAATGTTACGATTGCACTGGCATTGATGAGCATTATTCTTGTTGAAGTTGCAGGCATCCAGAAAAAAGGAGTAAAGGGATGGGTGAAAAGCTTTGCCGAACCGGTAGCTATGGTAGCACCAATCAATGTTTTGGAAGTATTTATTCGTCCACTATCTTTATGTATGCGACTTTTCGGTAATGTACTTGGTGCATTTGTAGTAATGGAACTGATTAAATTATGTATACCGGTATTTGTGCCGGCAGTATTCAGTTGCTATTTTGATATTTTTGATGGTCTGATTCAGGCCTATGTATTTGTATTCCTAACCTCTCTGTTTATCAAAGAGGCAATAGAATAGATAAAATTAGACTTAGACAAAGAAGAAAAGGAGAGTGTTGTTATGACATCATTAGTAGCATTAGGAGCAGGAATTGCAGTTTTATCAGGAGCAGGAGCAGGAGTTGGTATTGGTGTTGCCACATCAAAAGCAGTAGACGCTATCGCAAGACAGCCGGAAGCTCACAGTAAGATTTCATCTGCCTTATTACTTGGTTGTGCCTTAGCAGAAGCAACAGCCGTTTATGGACTTGTAGTTGCAATCCTTATCATTTTATTATTGAAATAATTTTAAGAATTTTAAGAAAGCAGGTGGGTAAAGGTGTTAAAAATTGATTTCTGGAACATAGTCTTTACCGTTGTTAACCTTCTTGTTTTATACTGGGCAATGAAAAAATTTCTTATTGGTCCGATAACAGGAATTATGGATAAAAGAAAAGAGCTTATCGAAAGTCAGCTTGCACATGCGGCTGAAACAGAGCAGGAAGCATTGCAGTTAAAATCCGATTATGAAAAGGATTTAGGCAATGCAAAAGAAGAATCCGTAAGAATTGTGGAAAAAGCCCGTAACGATGCAAAAGCAGAGTATGATCGTATTGTAAAGGATGCAGATGCAAAAGCTTCCGATATTATTGCAAAGGCAAATAAGACGGTAGAAATGCAGAAACAGAAAACTTTGCAGGAAATGGAAAACGAAATCACAGGTCTGGCTTTGGTAGCGGCAGCAAAAATTATGAATGACAAGCAGGATAATGACACAGCACTTTATAATAAGTTTTTAGCAAAAGCAGGTGATGCCAATGACACAGCTGGCAATTAATTATGGCACAGCTTTATATGAATTGCATATTCCGGAAGAAGAACTGATGGCACAGAGAAGCTTGCTTCAGGAAACAAAGGAGCTGACCAAAAGTCTGACAAGCCCGATTGTTTCCATGAAAGAAAAGCATGCGGTCATTGATAGAATATTTACCGGAAAATTCAAAAATTTCTTAAAGAAGCTCTGCGATTATAACAGCATGGGTTATCTGGAAGAAATTTTGCAGGCCTATGATTTGTACAAGAACGAGGCAGAAGGAAAAATGGCAGGAGAACTTTTTTATGTAACTCCTCCAACCGATGACCAGTTAGAACAAATCAAGGATTTCTTATGTAAAAAATATAATAAAAAGCAGATAGAATTAAAGTTAAAGCAGACTCCGGAATTGATTGGTGGTTTTGTTATCCGAATCGGCAATTATGAATACGACTGGAGTTATGCAGGACGTTTGAAAGCGTTACAACAAAAATTGATAAAAAAATAACCGGAGGTGAAATGCGTGAGCACAATCAGTTCAGAAGAAATTATTTCCATATTAAAAAGTGAAATCGAAAATTATGATATGGAAACCGGTGAACAGGAAGTGGGAAATGTCATCTGGGTAGGTGACGGAATTGCTATGGTTTACGGAATTGACCATGCAGTTTATGGAGAAATTGTTATCTTTGAAAATGGTATCAAAGGTATGGTACAGGATATCCGCCGCAATGAAATTGGTTGTATTTTATTTGGAAAGGATACCGGAATCAAAGAAGGTACCAAAGTTACACGTACCGGCAAGAGAGCAGGTATTCCGGTAGGAGATGCGTTCCTTGGAAGAATCGTGGATGCGTTAGGCGCTCCTATTGATGGAAAAGGAGAGATTCCATCTGAAGAGTATCGTCCGATTGAACAGGAAGCTCCAGGTATTGTGGATCGTAAATCTGTTACCGTACCGTTGGAAACAGGTATTCTTGCAATCGATTCCATGTTCCCGATTGGACGTGGACAGAGAGAGTTAATCATTGGTGACAGACAGACAGGTAAGACTTCTATCGCCATTGATGCAATTCTAAATCAGAAAGGAAAAGATGTTGTCTGTATCTATGTGGCAATCGGACAGAAAGCATCTACCGTTGCAAAAATTGTATCTACTTTAAATAAAAACGACGCTATGGACTACTCTATTGTAGTATCTGCAACAGCCAGTGATTCTGCACCTTTGCAGTACATAGCTCCATATTCTGCAACAGCATTGGCAGAATATTTTATGTACAAAGGGAAAGACGTATTAATTGTATATGATGATTTATCCAAGCATGCGGTAGCATATCGTGCTCTTTCGCTGTTGTTGGAACGTTCTCCGGGACGTGAAGCTTATCCTGGTGACGTATTTTATCTTCATTCCAGATTGCTGGAACGTTCCAGCCGTTTGAGTGATGAGCTTGGAGGAGGTTCTATTACAGCACTTCCAATTATTGAAACTCAGGCAGGGGATGTATCAGCCTATATTCCTACCAACGTTATTTCCATTACAGACGGACAGATTTTCTTGGAAAGTGATTTGTTCTTTGCAGGTATGCGTCCGGCGGTAAATGTTGGTCTTTCCGTATCCCGTGTTGGTGGTGCGGCACAGACAAAAGCCATGAAAAAAGCAGCAGGTTCTATTCGTATTGATTTGGCGCAGTTTAGAGAAATGGAAGTGTTTACACAGTTCAGCTCTGATTTGGATGCGGCAACAAAAGAACAGCTTCAGTATGGTAATGGTTTGATGGAATTATTAAAGCAGCCTCTTTGCAATCCTTTGAGTCTGCATGAACAGGTAATTACTTTGTGTACAGCCACACATAAAATTATGTTAGATGTGGAAAAGAATAAAGTAAAACAGTTCCAGATGGATATGTTAAGTTATTTTGATTCAGTTCATCCGGAAATTGGAAAAGAAATCGAAGAAACAAAAGTGCTTACAGACGAAATGATTGCTAAGATTGTAGAAGTAGCAAAGGAATATAAGAGTAGTAGGTGTTAATATGGCAAATGCAAGAGAAATCCAAAGCAGAATGAAAAGTATTCAGGATACGATGAAAATTACAAATGCTATGTATATGATTTCTTCTTCTAAGCTTAAGAAGGCAAAGCAGAGCCTTGCAGCGACAGAACCTTACTTTTATACCCTTCAGATGACAATCGGACGTATTTTAAGACATATGTCAGATGTGCATAATGTTTACTTTGATGAAAGAAAGCATATTGAAGAAAAGGATAGAAAGAAAGGTTATATTGTAGTTACTGCAGACAAGGGTCTTGCCGGTGCATATAACCATAATGTCATAAAGATGGCAGAGGAACACCTTGGTGAATGTGATAGTCCGTTGCTGTTTGTATTAGGTGAGCTTGGAAGACATTATTTTACCAAGCAGAAGGTGCCGATTGAAGAAACATTTCACTACACCGTACAGAATCCGTCCATGAACCGTGCCAGAAACATTGCAGAACGCATTTTGGAGCTGTATGAAGAAGGAAAACTGGATGATGTGTATATTATCTATACTAAAATGAACGGTCCGGTACAGACAGAAACAGAGATGTTACAGCTTCTTCCGTTAAAACAGGGTGAATTTGGTCCGGCACCTACCGGGGTGCCATTGGAGCAAATTGTTATGAAGCCATCTCCGGAAGCCGTGATGGATAATATTGTTCCGAATTATGTGGCAGGATTTATTTATGGTGCATTGGTAGAATCTTTTGCCAGTGAACATAATTCCCGAATGATGGCAATGGAAGCGGCAACCAACAGTGCCAAGGATATGCTTAGGGAACTGGAAATCGAATTTAATCGTGTCCGTCAGGCGGCAATTACCCAGGAAATTACTGAAGTAATTGGCGGTGCCAAGGCACAGAAACATAAAAAGAAATAGTCAGAGAGGAGGTTTCCTCACTACCGTGAGAATTGTTTATGATGAATAAAGGAAAAATTGTTCAGGTTTTAGGACCTGTAGTAGACGTAGAATTTGAAAATAACGACCTTCCTTTCATTAAAGATGCACTTGAGGTACAGAACAATGGAAAACGCCTTGTTATGGAGGTGGCACAGCACATTGGAAATAATACGGTACGTTGTATTATGTTAGGCTCAAGTGAAGGTCTTTACAAGGATATGGAAGTAACTGCTACCGGAGCAGGTATTAAAGTTCCTGTAGGAGAAAAAACACTGGGACGTTTGTTTAACGTGCTGGGTGATACCATCGATAATGGCGAAAGTCTGGAAAATGAAGAAAAATGGGTGATTCACAGAGAACCGCCTACATTTGAAGACCAGAGTCCGGTGGTTGAAATATTGGAAACCGGTATCAAGGTTATCGATTTATTAGCACCTTATTCAAAGGGTGGTAAAATCGGTCTGTTTGGTGGTGCCGGTGTTGGTAAAACCGTATTGATTCAGGAATTAATCCGTAATATTGCCACAGAGCATGGCGGATATTCTATTTTTACCGGTGTTGGAGAACGTTCCAGAGAAGGTAATGACCTTTGGTCAGAAATGAAGGAATCCGGAGTACTGGAAAAAACAGCGTTAGTATTTGGACAGATGAATGAACCACCTGGAGCTCGTATGCGTGTGGCGGAAACAGGGCTTACTATGGCAGAATATTTTAGAGATGAAGAGCATCAGGATGTGCTTTTGTTTATCGATAATATTTTCCGTTTTGTACAGGCAGGTTCTGAAGTTTCCGCGTTACTTGGACGTATGCCATCCGCAGTAGGTTACCAGCCAACTCTTGCAACAGAAGTTGGTGAATTACAGGAACGTATTGCATCCACAAAGAATGGTTCTGTAACTTCCGTACAGGCGGTATATGTACCAGCCGATGACCTTACTGACCCGGCTCCAGCCACTACATTCGCCCATCTGGATGCAACTACGGTTCTTTCCAGAAAGATTGTAGAACAGGGTATTTATCCGGCAGTTGACCCATTGGAATCCAGTTCACGTATTTTGGAAATTGATGTGGTTGGTGAAGAACATTACCAGACAGCCAGAAATGTACAGGAAATCCTACAGAAATACAAGGAATTACAGGATATCATTGCGATTCTTGGTATGGAAGAATTATCAGAGGAAGATAAACTTACTGTTAACAGAGCCAGAAAGGTTCAAAGATTCTTATCTCAGCCTTTCTTCGTTGCAGAAAACTTTACCGGTGTACCGGGAAAATATGTGCCATTAAAAGAAACAATTCGTGGATTTAAGGCGATTATTGATGGTGAAATGGATGAATATCCGGAAGCAGCCTTCTTTAATGTAGGTACTATTGATGAAGTAATCGAAAAGGCAAAAACATTAGCAGGCTCTGCTGAATAAGGAGTGAAAGCCTATGAATACATTTTATCTTAAAGTAATTGCCAGCAATAAAACTTTCTTTGCAGGCAGATGTGAGAAGGTCACTGTTCCTGCACCGGATGGCGAATTTGGTATCATGGCTCACCATGAAAATTCAGTAGTAGCCATCACCATGGGTGAAATGCGTATTACCGATGAAGAAGGAAAAGTGATTACAGCCATCGTAGGTACCGGTTTTGTACAGATGATGAACAACCGTGTAACCGTACTGGTCGACACAGCAGAACTGCCGGAAGAAGTAGACATCCGCCGTGCAGAAGAAGCCAAGCTAAGAGCAGAAGAACAGCTTAGACAGAAACAAAGCATTCAGGAATATCATCATTCTCAGGCTTCGCTGGCGAGAGCGATGTCACGATTGAAGTTGACAAGTAAATATATGTAATGTTAAGGCAGTTCAACCGTTACTGGTTGACAGGACGCCCTTAATAAACCTAAATACAGAAGCTTCCGGAGCAGAACCAAACAGCTCCGGAAGCTTCTGTATTTAGGTTTATTAGGGGCTGTGCGTGGCAACGGGAAAGGGTTGAATTGTTAGGATATTGAGGAAGTGGATGGTGTAGTGGGGAGATGTGTGGTAAATGTTGGGGGATGGTTGGAAAAAGTGTTGTCGATGTTGCGAAAATAGTCAGAAAAAGTGCTAGTTATATTGAAAGAATGGTCGGAAAAAATGTTGGCATACAGGTGAAAATGGTCAGAAAAAGTGTTGATAAATCTCGGGAAACTTCATATAACAAGCGGAAGAAAGTCTATAAGCATAGAGGGTTTCAAAATGTATTAGTGTTTTCGTTAACTGTTAAAGGCAAATTTAGCGTCTTTATGTGTGTATTGCCATTCAATAAACGGTTAATTCCAATGAAATCGTCTCGTTTTGCTTGTCTCGGAAAGTGGAATGTGATATAATGAAACCCGTTGCGGAGGTGAAAACTTGGAAAAAAATAAGGAATTATTATGGGAAAAAATACGAGAAACTAGTAAAAGTATAGAAACTGCAATGGATCCATTAGAGAGAAAACGCACGGGAAGTTACTTTACAGGATTAGAGTTGACGGATATAATGATGCACGAGTTAGTGGGTGAGCTTCTTAAAAGTGGAAAAGATATCTGGACACTCCGTTTTTTAGAACCGTGTGTAGGTGCAGGAAATTTTGTGTTTTCATATTTGAAGGAAATTTCAAAACTTGATTTTGAAAAAGAAAAAATAAGAATTCTTTTAGATAATTTATATGTAGCTGATATTAATAAGGTTGCATTAGAGCAGTATCAAAGTATGCTTACAGAATTTTCAAAAGTTTTTTTTGATATTAAACTTTCAAAAGAATATTTTGAAACGCATGTAGGCTTTGCCTTACTAGTTGATGTGACAGTTGATGAACCTCAATATATAAAAATTACAGATGTTTTTCCAGAAAGTATTGTTAAAAATGGATTTGATATTGTAGTAACAAACCCACCATATAAAAATTTGAAAGCTGAAAAGAATCAGTATTATAACAATGAACAGTATGAAGCTGATAAGATAAAGTATCAAGAAATTTCGACACTGGTTAATAAAAGATTTAAGTATTCGGTAGAAGGCGTGTTGAATTTATATAAAATTTTTGTGGAAGAAATAATCGACAACTATATTAATGAGGATGGATATATTAGTTTGTTGATTCCAGCATCTATTTTGGCGGGGAAGACTTGTACAAAACTTCGAACACATATGCTATTGGACAACAACCTTATTTCCATAAAGGTTATAGATGAAGAAAGTGGATTTATTGATGCACGCCAAGCATTAAGTACTATATTGCTTCGTAAAGGTAGCAAGACAAAAAAAATTCTTGTTACAAAAGATTTTTGTAATGCTCCTGAGCAGACTACAACTATTGAAATTGATGAAATTGCGAATGAAAATACAGGTAATGCTATTTTTGCACTTAATGCACAGGAATACTCTATGCTAAAGCAGTTGCGTACATTTCCTATTGTAAAAGATTTGGATTTTATAATTAATCAGCGTGGAGAATTAGATTTAACTGCTAATAAAGACGCAATTCTTACTAAAAAAACAGGATATCCCTTGCTGAGAGGACGTAACATTGATTATTACAATATTCATGATTTTGAAAACAGAGAATATGTATCCGAAGATTTTGTAAATACAACAAAAAAGCGAACATACATTAAAAGCGAACGTATTATTTGTCAGCAGGTTGTGAATATGAATAAAGAAAGAAGAGTAACATTTGCATATGTACCGCAGAATTTTGTTTTGGGAAATTCGTGTAACTTTATTGCGGTAGCGCCAAATGAGTATAATATAGATATATATGCGGTGTTGGGGTTGTTTAATACATCTGTAATTAATTGGTTTTTCAAATTAACAAGTACTAATAATCATGTGAATAATTATGAAATCGATTGTTTTCCGATTCCGGTTCACTCACCACTGTTATCACAAATTAGCAAAAAAGTAAGGGAATATATGGAAACTCAAGACGAGGCATTGCTTGAAAATATAGAAAATTTAGCATATCAGGCATATGGAATAAGAGAAACGAAGGAATATAACGAAATGAACAATACGGATAATTTAGCCGAAGAATATTTAGCTGCAATGAGAAAAATTATTCCAGATATGAATTTGGAGGATGCGGTTGGGATTTTAGCTGGCGACTCATCCCTTGAGGCAGTTATACTTCAGAACGGAGTAGATTTTGATAAATATTCAAGAAACGTAATGGGGGGAATTACAAAAAAATATATAAAGATAAAACGTGGAGAAATTTTGAATCACATCACGTTTAAGTTGAGTGATTTGGACATGGAGATGATAAAAAACGTTCCACCAGGGGGAAATTGGAAAGATATCCCTATGGAAACTGTGGGAAAATCAAAAAGATTGCAAAGAATAAATCAAACAGGTGGAAGAACAACGTTGTATGGGAGAATTGATTATGATAAACCCAGTTATACAATAACAACATATTTTAATCGCCCGGGAAACGGAACGTATGTTCATCCGGTTCATGACAGGGTTTTGTCTGTTAGGGAGGCAGCGCGTTTTCAGGGGTTTAAAGATGACTATTATTTTTTTGGAAACAAAACTCAACTTTTGAAGCAGGTAGGGAATGCGGTTCCAACTATTTTGGCGTATCAGATAGCGAGAGATATTGTTGAAAAAACTGATTGTAAAACATCCGTTGACTTATTTTGTGGTGCCGGTGGTATGACTGCTGGATTTAAAGCTGCAGGAATTAAATCTATTTTAAGTAACGATATAGAGGAAAGTGCTTGCATAACACTTAAAATAAATAATCCAGAGATGGAAGTTTTTTGTGGGGATATAACACAAAAAGAAACAAAGGATTATATTGTTGAAACTGCCATTAAAAAGCAAGCAGATATTATTTGTGGAGGACCGCCTTGTCAAGGATTTTCCATGGCAGGATTAAGGTTAAGTGACGATCCAAGAAATCAATTATTTAAGGAATTTGTAGAAGTAGTTGAGCGCGTAAATCCCAAGATAGTAGTTTTTGAAAATGTAGAAGGTTTATTGAGTTTTCAACATGGAAAAGTATATGAAGCTATACTACGATTATTTAGTGAGCTTGGATATAAAGCAAAAGGAAAGACGCTTATGGCAAATCATTATGGAGTTCCGCAAAAACGAAAGAGAGTTATAATTATTTGTACAAGAAATGACTTACAGATAGAACCTGCTGATTTATTTCCAAAATCTATTACGTTGAATCCACATCATCAGATAACGGCTAGAGAAACAATAGGAGATTTAGAGGAAGTAGAGTGTGGTGATAAAGTTCAATATATAGATGGCATAGAGTCAGATATTGTTAAATTGTTTAAAGGGAAAATGACATATCAAGAATTTGTTTTAAATAATACTTTTGTTAATGCCGATGAATAACTATGATTTGAACTGAAAAGTGGCGATAATAGTTAAAGGTACTATTATCGCCACTTTGATTGTGAAAACATTATAATGTGGAAATAATATCTGATTGAATTTCTTTCATTGTAGAAATTATTTCATTCTTTATGCGTTGCGAGTTATCAGGTTCAGAATAAATAAGATCGATTATGGAATTGATCTCTGCCTCGCGTTTTAATGAAATGCTAGGTTTGTAGTTTCGATTATCTTTTTCGTTGTATTCGATAACAGAATTTAAAGCAATTCTTTTATATCTTTCGAATTCATTTTTACAACGTTCGGTTTTATGACGTGGAGTTTGACTAATTATTTCGCCAAGTGAATTAAAGTCATATTTGTATTCAAAACAAGAATAATTCGGTTGTAAAAAGTATTTTGCTAAAAGTGTTTTTCCAGTATCGCCAGTAGCAATAATTATTCTGTATAATAAATACATAAAATTTGCCATGTTTTGTTTTAGTGCATCTCGATAAATGGTTTTTATTTTGTCTGGATTAGAATTGTAATTTGCTTTTATATATTCCCATATTTCTTTTGCGTACCATGATACAGGGTATACTCCTGTTCGAGATTCTATTTCTACTATTTTGTCAAGGTCTTCTTTAGATAAGCGGTCGCGTTTAGATGAGTTAGCTGTTCCGGTCATTGGTTGGATATACCTTGGATCGTGAACAAAACCTAACGAAATAGGACCTATATGATCTGCGGTAGTTCCTTTGAAAAAAGAGCTTCGCATAAATTTATTAGCAGCATGAATATTTCCATCACTCCAACATTCGTAGGCACGTCGGTCTTGATTATAGGTATCCATATTAGAATCCCATCTGCCTCTATCCTCTTTTTTGCGACAACATCTATTATATGAATGGAATCCATCAAAACGGTCAGGGGCATTTGACATTGCACCTGGACCTAACATAGAAAAACCATTAACTCTGCAAGCATATTCGATTTTTTCAATGATATCTTCTTTTGTTAAGCAGTTGGAATCTTCGTTTATTGAACATTTACGTAAGAAAAAAATTCCCAGTTCAGCGTGTGAAAAGCCATGTTCTAATAAGTCATCCCAAATATCACTTATGTTATCAACGATAGAATAATCAATGCCAAAAGTGTTTTTGATATCAGTAATTGTATTTTTGTTTGGATATAAATAATAAATCGATAAAGAACGTCCACAGATTTGGCATGTGGTATATTTGGTAGGATGAATTTCCCGCATTACTTTTGCATATACTCCATCTTCTATAGGGTATCCCAGTTCGATGGCTTTGTCTTCAATCCATTTTAAACGACCTTGACCGATTTGGGAACCTTTGGCGGTGACAAAAGAGTAACTTCCATCCTTTTTTCGCTTGATAGGCAAGCCTTCAAAGGCAGGATGGTGAATGATAAAATCTACATATTTTTTGAAATTTTCATGGTATTCTTTTTCGTGTCTTGGCATATATACTCCTCCTTATTATTAATGTATTTTTTACGACGCGAAAGTATTTTATATAATACTCCTTTTGAATGATAAAAATGAATCAAAAGACTTTACAAAAAATACAAATATATTATACTAATATATTGAAAAAATATAAACTGCATATATGCGGTGATGGAGGGAAAAATGGATTTAGGAAGAGCATTGCGATATTATAGAGAAATTAGGGAATATACACAGTGGGAGTTGGCTGAAAAAGCAGGAATTAATGAGAAATATTATGGGAAAATAGAAAGGAATGAGTCAAGTCCTACCATAAAGAAACTAGAATATATATGTGAGGCATTAAAAATACAAGTAAGTGAATTAATAGAAACAGCAGAAAATTTTTAATAGATTCGAAAAATAGTAAATTTCTAAGTAATTGACAAATATGATCAATTCCTGTAAAATAAAACTCGCACAACACATAAGTTAATAAATTACCGTGAGGGAGTAGTTTGCGTATATCGTGGTTTGTCAACATACTGATGATACTTCATCTGGCAAATCTTAAAGAACAAGACTCATGTATACTTTAACATAAGCATGTATTATGCGTGATGGGATTACCATGCCATTATGCAGGACATATGACAAAGTATACAGGAGTCTTTTATTTATGCGTGAACCTGCTCCCCATTAGGAGAAAGAAGGAAAAGAAATGGCAATGTTTTTGGAACTATTTTTAATGGGAGTTGGTCTGGCGATGGATGCTTTTGCGGTGTCCATTTGCAAAGGACTTGGAATGAGTAAAGTTAACAAAAAGCAGGCAGCAGTTATTGGATTGTTTTTCGGAGGATTTCAGGCATTCATGCCATTGATTGGCTGGTTGTTAGGAAGCCGTTTTGAACAGTACATAACAAGCATCGACCATTGGGTAGCATTTGTACTTCTTGCATTTATAGGTGGAAAAATGATAGTGGAAGCATTCGGTGCCAAAGAAGAAGACGTGGTAGAAGAATATGACGCACCACTAAAAATAAAAGATTTATTTATTTTAGCGGTAGCCACCAGCATCGACGCATTAGCAGTAGGAATCACGTTCGCCTTTTTAAAATACCCAATCATAGAAGCAATTTCCATCATCGGAATAACAACCTTTGTTATTTCCGTAGGAGGAGTCTATGTAGGAAACTTCTTCGGAAGCAAATACAAAAGCAAAGCCGAATTTGCCGGTGGTCTTATTCTAGTAATACTAGGACTCAGAATCCTCTTAACCCATTTAAACATAATATAATAAACATAAGAAACCCAATTCCTCATGAGAGCTAGTAAAATGCACAGCCCCCAACATAAACATCCCCTTCCAGAGCTGTTTGCGTCTGCTCAGGAAGGGGATGTTTATGTTGGGGGCGTACGTTTCACTACCCTCTCCCCCCTTGATTCCACTCTAAAATGTGGTATGATACTAATAGCAGAAAAATACCAAAACCGAGGTGACGCTATGAACATTCAGATGCTGGGAATCGATTACGAAAAAGCCGGAATCGATGAGCGGGCAAAATTTTCTTTTACTAAAAAGAATATGGAGAATTCATTGAACCTTTTCAAAAAGCAGCAGGGAATTCTGGGTGTTGTGATTTTGTCTACCTGTAACCGGATGGAAGTATGGGTTAGCGTCAATGAAAAATACAAAGACAATCTATATGATGTGCTTTGCCAGATAAAACAGGTGGAGCCGGACAAGTATTATAATTTGTTTCAAACCCGAAAAGGAAAAGAAGCCGTAAAGCATCTATTTACCTTAAGCGCCGGGTTAAAATCCCAGATACTGGGTGAAGACCAGATATTGACTCAGGTAAAAGGAGCGCTGGCATTTTCGCGAGAAAACTACTGCACCGACAACGTGTTGGAAGTACTGTTTCGCAAGGCGATAACGGCTGCCAAACGGGTGAAAACAGAAGTGGTGTTGTCAAAAACAAACCAATCCGTGATACATAAAGCAGTGGAAATGTTACAGCAAATAGGAATCTGCTTACAAAATAAATGCTGTATGGTTATCGGAAATGGAGAGATGGGCAGACTTACCGGAGAACTTTTGATGGAGCAGGGGGCAGACGTAACTGTGACAGTGCGCCAGTATCACAGTGGAATCGTGAATATTCCGTTGGGGTGCCAACGTATTAATTATGGAGAACGTCAGAAATTTCTGCCAGAATGTGATTTTATTATTAGTGCTACCTCCAGTCCCAACTGTACAATTACCAAAGAAATGATAGAGCATTTCGGTTACAAAAAGGGATTGATATTGATTGATTTGGCAGTGCCAAGAGATATAGAGCCTTCCATTAAAGAAATGAAGGATATTACCATGTACGATATTGATGATTTTCAAGGAAGAACTTTAGATGAAAAACAAAAAAGAGCAGTGGCACAGGCAAAAGATATTTTACGGATTTATAAAAAAGAATTTTATAACTGGTACGAGGGCAGAGATATTATCCACACAGTAGATAACATAAAAAAAGAAACAGCTGCAGATGTGAATTTAAGACTTACTAAAGTAATGAAAAAAACTTCTCTGGGCAAGCAGGAAAAAGAAAAGCTTGCAGAGCAGATAGAACATGCAGTTGAAAATACTATGGGAAAACTAATGTTTGAACTAAAAAGTCAAATCAGTGAAGAAGCCTATTTGGAATGTATTCAGGCGATGGAAAAAATATTAGAAAAATAGATGGAGGATGCCATGAAAAAGGTAATCATAGGAAGCAGGGAAAGTAATCTTGCCGTGATTCAGTCTAAGATAGTCAGGGATTACATTTGTGAAAATAATAACGAAGTCGCCCCAGAACTTCTCACCATGAAGACCACGGGAGATAAAATTTTAGACAGAACACTGGATAAAATTGGTGGCAAGGGCTTGTTTGTGAAAGAATTGGATAAAGCATTGTTGGCAGGACAGACAGACCTTTGTGTACATAGTTTAAAAGATATGCCAATGGAAATCCCCGAAGACCTTCCGGTGGTTGCCTATTCTAAAAGAGAAGACCCAAGAGATGTTCTGGTGTTGCCAAAAGGTGTGAAAGAACTGGACTTAACAAAGCCGATTGGAAGCTCCAGTCTGCGAAGAATACTTCAGTTGAAAAAGCTGTATCCGGAGGCAGAATTTAAAAGCATCCGAGGAAATGTGGAATCACGTCTTGCTAAATTAGACAGTGGTGAATACAGCGGAATTGTTCTGGCAGCGGCAGGGTTAAAGCGACTTGGTTTGGAAGAACGCATCAGCCGTTACTTTACAATAGAAGAAATGATTCCGGCAGCCGGACAGGGGATTTTAGCGGTGCAGGGAAGAAAGGGAGAAGCTTATCCGTATTTGGAAGGATTTCAAGACGAACAGGCAAAGTATGCGGCAATAGCAGAACGGGCTTTTGTAAGAGAATTAAATGGAGGCTGCAGTTCTCCGGTGGCAGCTCACGGAGTAATTACAAAGGAAGAAATCTGTTTATGTGGCTTATATTATAAAGAAGAAACAGGAGAGTATTTTACCGGAAATATTCGGGGAGCCTGCAGCGAAGCAGAAGCTTTAGGGATTGCGTTGGCACACAGGCTGAAAGAAAAATAAAGATTTAAGAAAGGGAAAAGCAATGGCAGGAAAAGTATGGCTGGTAGGAGCAGGTCCTTCCGATGCAGGCTTGATGACCGTAAAAGGAAAAGAAGTGTTGAAACAAGCGGAAGTAGTTGTTTACGATGCTTTGGTAGGTCAGGGGATTCTGGGTTTGATTCCAAAAGAAGCAGAATGCATTTCTGTGGGAAAACGTTCCGGAAATCATACAATGAAACAGGAAGAAATCAGTCAGTTACTGGTACAAAAAGCAAAAGAGGGAAAACGTGTAGTTCGTTTAAAAGGAGGAGATCCTTTTTTGTTTGGCAGAGGTGGTGAAGAACTGGAACTTCTTAAGGAAAATAAAATTTCCTGTGAAGTGGTTCCGGGAGTAACCTCCGCAATTTCCGTTCCGACATACAACGGAATACCGGTCACTCATCGGGAGTTTAGTTCCTCCCTGCACATCATTACAGCCCATAAAAAAGAAAATGCACCTTTAGACATAGATTTTACTTCCCTTGTGAAATTGAAAGGAACGCTGGTTTTTCTGATGGGTGTAAAGGCATTGGAAGAAATCTGCGCAGGGCTTAAAGACGCAGGGATGGCAGAAGATACGCCGGCAGCTATTTTGCAGCAGGGAACTACAGCAAAGCAGCGAAAAGTAGTGGCAACATTGGCAACCTTAAAAGAAGAAGCCACAAAAGAAAACATACAGTCACCGGCAATTATTGTAGTAGGCTCTGTTTGTTCCCTTGCAGAAAAACTATCCTGGTATGAAGATTTGGAATTGTCCGGGAAAAGGATTCTTCTTACCCGACCAAGACATTTGATTTCCAAGATGGCAGAAAAGCTTCGGGAAAAGGGCGCAGAAGTACTGGAAGTTCCGGCAGTTTCCATTGAGCCTCGAAAGATAGAGGAGGGGTTCGTGCAAGCATTGGAAAAATTGGAAGAATATACGGTACTTGCCTTTACCAGCCCAAGCGGTGTACAGGTGTTTTTTAATCAGCTAAAAGTGGTCGGGCTGGATATTCGCAAACTGGCTCATTTAAAAATAGCTGCAATCGGAAAAGGTACAGCAAAAGAATTAAAAGAGCGGGGAGTTTTTGTAGATTATATGCCGGAAATCTACGACACTGTTTCCCTTGGGAAATTATTGGCGGAACAATGCACAGCGAAAGATATCATTTTTCTGCCAAGAGCCGCCAATGGAAATCCGGAACTTATAAAAGAAGCAAAAAAATCCGGTTCTAAAATCGTAGAAGTACCTATATATAATACAGTGTACGAAAAAGACAGCGTTATTGACATAACAAAAGAAATCGATGAAAATTTGATTGATTACGTGGTGTTTACCAGTGCATCCACCGTGAAAAGTTTTGCAGAACTGGTAAACCCAAATGTATATCACAAGATTTTGGCAGTGTGCATTGGCAGAACGACGGAGGAAGCAGCACAAAGCTATGGCATGCATACCTTTGTATCCAAGGAAGCAACCATAGAAAGTGTGATAGAAAAACTGGAAGAACTGGCGGGTAGTAAAACCTAGAAAGGACAGCGAAAAATTATGGATATGCAGAAAAGACCAAGAAGAATTCGGGGATGTGAAACCATAAGACGTATGGTTCGGGAAACAAGAGTGGATAAAGCTTCCCTGATTTATCCGATGTTTGTGATGGAAGGACTTCAGGGCAAAGAAGAAATCAGTGCGATGCCGGGGCAATACCGCTACGGCATGGACTCCGTGAACCAAAAGATAGAAACGCTATTAAATAAGGGAGTTTCCAGCATTATGTTATTTGGAATTCCAAAGCATAAAGATGAGTGTGGAAGTAGTGCCTATGACAGTCAGGGAATCATTCAACAGGCAGTAAGAGAGATAAAAAGAAATTTTCCGGAAATGTATGTGATTACGGATGTATGCATGTGTGAATACACTTCCCACGGTCATTGTGGCATGTTAAAAGGTAATTATGTGGACAATGACACAACACTGGAATTATTGTCAAAAACAGCATTGTCCCATGTGGAGGCAGGGGCTGACATGGTGGCACCATCCGATATGATGGATGGAAGGATTTCTGGAATTCGAAATACACTGGATGCTTATGGATTCGTGGAAACACCGATTATGTCTTACGCAGTAAAATATGCATCATCCTTTTATGGTCCTTTCAGAGAGGCAGCAGGTTCCGCGCCGTCCTTTGGTGACCGGAAATCTTACCAGATGGATTTTCATAATGTAAAAGAAGGAATAAAAGAAGCACAATTAGATGTGGAAGAAGGCGCAGACATTATTATGGTAAAACCTGCCCTGTCTTATCTCGATGTAATTCATAGAGTAGCCGAAGAAGTAAATCTTCCGGTGGCAGCCTACAGTGTCAGTGGCGAATATTCCATGGTTAAGGTAGCGGGAAAGCTGGGTTATATCGACGAAGAAAAAATTATCTGCGAAATGGCAGTAAGCACATACCGGGCAGGCGCAGATATTTATCTTACTTATTTTGCAGAAGAACTGGCAGGATTTATGGACGAAGGAAGGATTGGATAATGGAAAAATCAGAAAGCTTGTTTAAGGAAGCCGTAAATTATATACCGGGGGGCGTCAACAGTCCGGTACGTGCTTTTGGAAATATAGGAATCACACCGCGATTTATAGAACGTGCAGACGGGGCATACCTGTATGATGCAGATGGACGAAAATATTTAGATTTCATTTGTTCCTGGGGACCTATGATACTGGGACACAATCAGAAAGATGTGTTACAAAGTGTGACAGATGCCTGCAAATGTGGTTTGAGCTTTGGGGCAGCCACAGAGCGTGAAGTAGTAATGGCAAAATTGATTACCCAGATGGTTCCGGCAGTGGAAATGGTTCGTATGGTAAATTCAGGTACCGAAGCGGTGATGAGTGCAATCCGTGTGGCGAGGGGTTATACCAAGCGTAAGAAAATAGTGAAGTTTTCCGGTTGTTATCATGGACATTCTGATTCCATGCTGGTTTCAGCAGGCTCAGGGGTAATGACAAGTGGTATGCCTGACAGTGCAGGGGTCACCAAAGGCTGTACCGAAGACACGATTAGTGCCGTCTATAATGCTCTGTCTGCTATGGAAGAATTGTTTGCTTCCATAGGAGAAGAAATTGCGGCAGTGATTGTGGAACCGGTAGCTGCAAATATGGGAGTGGTACCGCCAAAAGCCGGATTTTTAGAAGGGCTTCGAAAATTATGTACCCGATATGGCAGTGTTTTGATATTTGATGAAGTAATTACCGGATTCCGACTGGAAGCCGGTGGAGCCAGCGAATATTTTAACGTGACTCCGGATATAATTACTTTTGGGAAAATCATTGGAGCAGGAATGCCGGTGGGTGCCTATGGTGGCAAACGAGAAATTATGGAAATGGTTGCTCCTGTAGGAGCAGTATATCAGGCTGGTACCTTAAGTGGAAATCCGGTAGCAATGGCGGCGGGAATCACACAACTTACTATATTAAAAGAACATCCGGAAATTTATACCAAATTAAATCAGATGGGCGATTGGTTCTACGGTAGTCTGAAAAAACAAGTGGAACAGGCAGGAGTACCTTGTCAGGTAAACCACATTGGCTCACTGGGATGTTTGTTTTTTACGGAGCATCCGGTAACCGATTATGAGTCAGCCAAAACTTCAGATACTGCCCAATATGCAGATTACTTTAAATATATGTTGGAACATGGCGTGAATCTGGCACCGGCACAGTTTGAAGCAATGTTCTTATCAGCAGCACACAAGAAAGAAGAACTTGAAAATGTATTAGATATAGTAGAAACATATTTTCAAAGTTATCAGAAAGTGTAAGGTGATTGGATGCATTTTCCGATGTTTGTATCTTTGGAGAATAAGAAATGTGTGGTAATTGGCGGTGGCAGAATTGCTGCCCGCAGAGTGCAGACACTTTCAAATTTCTGCAAAGATATCACTGTAATATCGCCGCAACTTTGTGCGGAAATGGAAATTTTGCTAAAAGAGCAGAAAATCACATATTGCTGCCGCAAGTACCGGCCCGGAGATGGAAAAGATACATTTCTGCTGGTGGCTGCTAGCAATGACAGAGAAGTAAACCATCAGGCAGGGGAGGAAGCGAAGGCTTTCGGAGCATTTGTTTCCGTGGCAGACTGCAAAGAAGAAGGTAACTTTCTGTTTCCCGGAATTGCTATGGATGAGGAAAGCAGTGCTGTGATAGGGATTAGTGCCAGTGGGAGAAACCATTCTTTAGCAAAAAGACTTACACAACAGTGTCGCGAACTTTTAAGGTTGAGATTTCATTAAGTTAAGCAAAAAGGTAAGGGTAGAAACCACTAACGCATTGTTATGTGAAATATACATGGAAATTACGAAAAAAACCCAGAGTTAATAGGCAAGTTACACAAAATTCTAAAAAAATTTTTTCCATAAATTTATTGATAAAAGATTGACAATTTGGTTTGGAAATAATATACTAATTGCATGGCTTGTTTTATGTGATTTTGCACCCATTGAAATATGTAAAATCAACAGAGCAAAAATAGATAAGTTATTCATGAGGTGAGCAGGGTTCGAACTTACCATGGATACTTACAACGAAAATTAAGGAGGAAAGAAATATGGGAGAGAACAGAGTAACAATGAGTTTAATCAAACGCTACATTAGTGTAATGTTAGTTGCTGCACTTGTTTTAACTGGTATCCAGGTACCAACAATTGCATCAGCAGCAGAAAAGGTGTCTACAGAAAGCAATGTAACACCAGTAACACCAGTAACACCGGTAACACCAGTAACACCGGTAACACCAGATGATCCAGATGTAACAGTAACACCAATCGTTACACAGGGACCAGTAGTAACAGTAACACCAGATGATCCAGATGTAACAGTAACAGTTGCACCAACAGCAACAGCTGCACCAACAGTAACAGCTGAACCAACAGTAACAGTTGCACCAGTAGTAACAGTTACACCTGAAAACCCAACAGGAACACCAGCACCAACAGTAACAGAAACACCAATAATTACTGGTGGGGCAGTAGTAACAGTAACAGTTGCACCAACAGAAGGAGCAAAAGCTACAGCTACACCAGCACCAGAAAATTATGTAAAAGTTAAATCTGTTAAGTTAAACGCTAGCAAGATTACAGTAGGTACAAAAGCTACATTTACTTTAACAGCAACAGTTAACCCAACAAACGCTAAATACAAAAATATTACTTGGTCTTCAAGCAATAAGAAAGTAGCAACAGTTAGCAAAAAAGGTAAAGTAACTGCTAAAAAAGCAGGTACAGCTACAATTACAGCATTAACAAAAGACGGTAAGAAAGCTACATGTAAAGTAACTGTAAAAACAGGTGTTAAAGTTACATACAAATTAGCAGGTGGTAAGAACAACGGATTAAACCCAACTTACGTTGCTAAGAATACAAAAACAAAATTATATGCACCTACAAAGAAAGGTTCTACTTTCAAAGGTTGGTATGTAAACAACAAGAAAGTAACAAGCATTAAAACTAAAAAAGCTATCAAAGTAACAGCTAAATGGGAAAAAGTCAAAGTTAACGCTGCTAAGATTAAGAGTGCAAAAGCTTCTGGAAAGAAGATTACAGTTAAATACGCTAAAGTGAAAGGTGCTAACGGATACGAAGTATCTTACTCAACAAGCAAGAAGTTCACAAAGAAAACAACAAAAACTGTAACATCTAAGAAGACATCAGTAACAATCAAGAACCTTAAGAAAGGTACTTACTACGTAAAAGTTGCTGCTTACAAGACAGACTCTACAGGAGCTAATGTAAAAGGTAAAGCTAGTAAGGTATTAACAGTTAAAATTAAATAATTTGAACTGAAATGTGTGGGCTATCGCAGGAATGCGGTAGCCCTTTTTTGGATATGTAGAGTTAAGGGTTTTGGTTTGGAGGGACGCCCATGCTAGGGACAGAAGTTTGCCTTTGCAGGCGGAAATAACGCTCCGGTGAACTAAGTTTTAAGCCGCACTAAGTTCGTCACCAGAGGGTTCCTCACTAAGTGCTTGCTAAAAACTGGATTTCACCTCCGCTAAAAGCATTTCCTGATCGCCTGCAAAGGCAAACTTCTGTCCCTAGCATGGGC
>CAYVCL010000045.1:0-25767 GCA_964450185.1 uncultured Lachnospiraceae bacterium
GTCTGTCTGTCTGTCTGTCTGTCTGTCTGTCTGTCTGTCTGTCAAGATTGTGTTTCCTGTCTCTGCAAATGTCAACAGTAAATCCCTATAATATTCATATTGTTTTTGACGTGCTTCAATCTCTGCCGGTAATCCAATATTCAAGTCATTACATATCTGCTCGAAGTTTTCCAAAACTTCTACAATTCTCTTTTGAACTTCATGACTAGGAATAGCCATTTCATATTCACCAATTGTGTTCCCTGTTAACGAAGCACGAGTTGTAAACGCACATTTTCTTGTAACAAAATCCCTAAATGAATATGTTGAAAAACAGTATGCACAATATTCTGGCAATAAATCATTTGTTTTGGGAGTTGCTTTTATCGTAAACCCGTTAAATACACATTCTTCTAAATCAGCTAACATAACCGATGACCAGCCAATATCTTCAGCTGTTTCAGATGTTCTGGTAAACAACACATCTCCTCTATTAACTCTTAGCTTATTCATTTCATCCGGTGTACACTCAACAAGAGCAGTAATATCTTCTTTTCTTAATGCTCTATGGTTATATACATCGGTATATCTAATAAACGGAATACCACGCCCAAAAAACTCTTTTCCTTTACTTAATCCATTTCTAAAATCAAAAATGTCACCTAATTTCTTACGCTCTACCTTAGTATCAAACGACAATAATTGATTTCTGTAAAATTCATACTGTTTCTTCCGAGCTGTAAGCTCGGCTGTAAGCTCGGCTGTAAGCTCGGCTGTAAGTAACGTGAAAGAGTCCAAAATATGGACTATTTCACGTTGTACCTCCAGAGGAGGTACAGGCACAGCTATAGCTTTGAAGTCCCCTCCTGTCAACTTCGGAATATTTCCATGAATTAATTGTGTGACATCCACGGTCTGAATATAATGATATAAATATCTTAATAAGACACCTTGCTTTTCCTCGATAATATGGGCATGGTTATTTACCCATATCTTTCCTTCTGCCCAATTAACTACAGGTGTTCCTTCTCTAGTGATAACACTACCATCTTCTCCAACCAATACAAAGGTTCCATCAAAAATATAATCCGAAACATAGTCCTGTATACCATTAGCGCCATAATAAGGGTATTCGCCCGCCTCACGTGCAGCTTTTGTAACGGGCTTTCTTTGCCTATCAAGCACATTACAGCATTCTTCAAGTTTTTTGAACTCCACTCCATCTGGGCATAACTCATTAATTAATTCTTTTAATTTGCTCATATATTACACCTCGATTTCTGCGATAATCTTGTCTATTTCATCACGAAGCACCTGTTCTCTCGCAACAATTTCTTTAATCTCCGCATTCAGCTTCACAATATCAATCTTTTCTCTTGTGTCTTCTGCTTCCACATAAGAAGATACAGAAAGATTGTAGCCATTCTCAGATATCTCATTAAACGGTACTAATTTAGAAAAGTGCTCTACATCCTCACGGCTTGTAAAAACATCAACGATTCTCTGGATATTATCTTCTGTCAGCTTATTGTTATTTGTCACTTTAATACATTCATTTGTTGCATCAATGAACAATACTTTATTATCTGATTTACCTTTCTTCATAACCATGATGCAGGTGGCAATGGATGTACCGAAGAAAAGATTTGCAGGTAACTGGATAATACAATCTACATAGTTATTCTCTACAAGATATTTTCTAATCTTCTGTTCCGCTCCACCACGATACATAATCCCCGGAAAACAAACAATAGCAGCGGTTCCATTCGGAGCAAGCCACGAAAGGCTATGCATAATAAACGCTAAATCCGCTTTACTCTTTGGTGCTAAAACACCGGCAGGTGCAAATCTAGGGTCATTAATTAACAGAGGATTGTCAACGCCTTCCCACTTTATTGAATAAGGCGGATTAGAAACAATAAGCTCAAATGGTTCATCATCCCAATGTTGTGGATTAATAAGCGTGTCTTCGCATGCAATGTCAAACTTATCAAATCCTATATCATGCAGGAACATATTGATTCTGCAAAGGTTGTATGTAGTAATATTGATTTCCTGTCCGAAAAAGCCATTTAAAACAGCTTCCTTTCCGAGCACCTTTTCAGCCTTAAGAAGAAGAGAACCAGAACCGCATGCAGGGTCATACACCTTATTAATTTTTTTCTTTCCAACCGTACCAAGTCGTGTCAAAAGCTCCGAAACATCAGCTGGTGTAAAAAACTCTCCACCTGACTTACCCGCATTAGAAGCGTACATTGTCATGAGATATTCGTATGCATCTCCAAACGCATCTATATCATGGTCCTTAACAGAACCAAGATTCATATTAGCTACACCGTCAAGAAGCTTAACAAGCCTCTCATTTCTCTTTGCAACAGTAGAACCAAGTTTATTACTATTCACATCAAAATCATCAAACAACCCAGCAAAACTTCCTTCTGATGCACTTCCTTTTGCCGAATCTTCAATATGGTTAAACACTCTCTCCAATGTTTCATTAAGATTCTTATCATTGGTAGCCTTCGCCCTAACATTACAAAATAATTCTGACGGAAGGATGAAGAATCCTTTTTCTTCGACCAGACCTTCTCTAGCCTCCTCCACATCTGCATCGTTCATTTTTGCATAATCAAAATCTTTATTTCCGGCTTCTGCCTCTCCTTCGTTGATATATGCTGTAAGGTTTTCAGAAACATATCTATAAAACATCGTTCCAAGAACATAGTTCTTGAAATCCCATCCATCTACTGCCCCACGAAGTTCGTCCGCAATCGCCCATATTGCACGATGGAGTTCTTCTCGCTCTTGTTCCTTTTTATTATCAATTGCCATTTAATCTTCCTCCTGCTAGGTTATTTTTCTTTACTTACTTTGCTGTCATCCACATAATCTACAAGATCTGCAAAATTACAGTCCAATTCCTTACATATTCTCTCCAATACTGACAATTTGACAGACTCACCATTCGTCATCTTTGCCATTGTACTAGAGCTAAGCCCAGTTTTCTTACATAAATCGCCTTTATTCATGTTGTTATCAATCAGTAATTTCCATAATCCATTATAACTAATTGCCATAAACTTTACCCTTTCTCATCAATATACTATGCCAATTAACACTGATATCATTATACCACACGAATTGTGAACACTCAATTTACATTTGCGAATATTGGATGCTATTTCACAAAGAAAAAGGATTGGCATATCTTACAAGAAAAATAACCTATCATCCATCTGTCCTTCAGGTACAAAATCTCTATTTTTACATATCTTATCCGCATATCCGGTTGTAATAGGAAGCCTCATTTTATGTGTTGAACCCACATGCAACTGCGACAAGTACAGAATTTGTGTAAGAATGTGTGCCATTGAAACATCGCCACATTTTTTCTCAATCAAGATCGGATTAGGGGAACCCTTCTTATTCTTCATATCTGTAGTAACCAGATATCCCTTGTTATTGTTATAAACACAGTATCCCATTGTAGGATTCATAACCTTATCATCTTGTAGTAAAATAAGTTTTGAACTAACATTCTTTCTGACCTCAATAATGCTGTACCCTATGCCCTTTGCTCCGAAATAGTTCTTGTACCAATCATCGTTTTCATTACTGAAACCATCTCTATGAATAACCACATTCTTTGGCATCTCTCCAAATCTGTCTTCGTAAGAAAAAATCACCTGATCCAATATATCCTGCAATATTCTTGTTGTGATCTTCTCCCCTTGCTGTGGAGTCGTAGGTTTATAAAATCCAAGCAGTCTGCCATATTTATCAAAAATTATTGAACACGCTGGATAATGAATTCCCTTTGCAACCGTTGCAACATCAAGACCAACAAAACAATCTACATTTCCCGGCATATCTTTTACAATCCATGGAATGCCTCCTGTTTTGCCTAGTATTCCAAGGATAATATTATGAAGGTAATACTTTGATTTATTGCCTTCCACTTTACCTCTGGCAAATAATTCAGCTGTTTTCATACTTATCATTTGCGATGGGATATTGGCTTTTGCCCATATTGCCTTAAATGGATTATATGGTCCGTCCTCATCGATACCGTCCGGAATAAGTGCAATTACAATATCTATCCCCTTAACCTTCTGCAATCTGGTGGCAGCTCTCTTATAGTCAGTCAAATCTCCAAGTTCATATTCTTCCTTAATCATCGGGTCTGACTGAATATCGAGCAGTCCCTCCACTATGTATTTATCTTTTTCACCTTGATACTTTCCTAGCTTTGCAAATGAATAAATTTCATTTACAACCGCTTTCATTTTCTCAAATGTATTCTTAGGATAAATGTATCCAATCTTTATTTTTCTATCACTCTTCCGATAGAAGCCATAATTAAACACCTGAAATTCCTTACCACATTCGAGAGCTTTATCCTTACCACAAATCAGTTTAGGCAAAGGAACCGTCCCTTTAGCATATCCTATTTCTTCAACTGTACATGTTTCAGTGTTAAATTCCAAATCAGCCAGATCAGAAAGAGAACCTATATCCTTAATAAAATCTATATCCAACTGTAATCTGGTTTGCATATCTCTCTTAACACAGGAGTCTATACGAAGTGAAAAAGAAGCATCTATCTGTCCAACTTTTTCTCTTGTAAGTACAGGTTTCAACGCCTGCGGATAATATGGATATGATTTACCCGGTTGCAATTCCACTTTTACCACTTTCGTTTCATCAGGAATTTTTTCTACACGATATCCTTCTTTACGTTCAATATAGTATGCCTTAAGACTATCCGCAAAATCTAATTTATCTGTAACTGTAAAGTCACAGATTTCCGTTAAAATACCTGTCTGATTGTTCGTCGCCCAATCATTTTTCACTTCCATCCCGATAGGGTTAACACCTTTTACCAAATAATCATTTACTGTCAGATTTGAGGTAAAAACACTTCCGGTATCTAATCTAAGATAAGCCTTTCCATTATCTAATATTTCAACCCAGAAATTGTATTTTCTCTCAAGACTTATTTCCTTATTCTCAGATGCAAATAGTTTAAAGCCTTGATTTGTCATAATCCATTTGCTTGTAACACTACTCTTACATGAATACTTACGATATTTATCAAACACCACGACCTCTGACAAATTTTGTGTGATAAAATATTTGATTAACTCACAATATATCTTTCTGTGCTCCAGCACTGAGAGTTTCCGAAATCCTTCATATTCAATGGTAAAATCAGCATTCGGGATAGTTTCTTCAATTTTCTCAGTAGTATATATCCTGTTTCCATCTTCAAACACTCCCACATGAAAATAATTTCTTAGTTTCCATGCAGCACCTCTGATAATTGAAAATGCGTTATCAATCTTCTGTGTATGTAACTGATACACGTGTAAGCACGTTGCTCTGACAATATCTTTAGAAGAAAACACTTCCATACGTAAATCCTTTTCCATTTGAACCTCCAACTATATATAAGTTTGTATATAATATTTCCATGATAACTTAATTTTACGATATCACCAGTCGCACTAATGCGACTGGTGAAAAATTTATACAAAAAAGAAGCCAACACATGACTTCCTTTCTCACTAATTACTCATAATTTTTTACTGCTTCTTTCAATTGTTCGTGCAATTCATTTCTTAACTTCTCAGGTTCTATCACCTTAAACATATTTGCATACTGCATAAACCACCCCATAAGTGTCACACTATTCATCTTTGAAAACACAGCTCTGCAACTCCCATTTGCTTGTTTTCTTACCTTTACACTACTACCTGCAAAATCATATAAAATTGCGTTTGTAACTTGATTTGGCTCATACTCAACTTCAATCTTTATGGCTTCTCCAGAAAAATGATTCACACTCTTTTCAATATATTCCTGAATATACAATTCCGGATTTTGACCTATCTTTTCCTTTGCATCAATCGAATACTCTTCTGATATAGTCAGATTCTCAACACGGTCAAGTCTGTAACTTGTCAAACCCTCATGATTATCGTGCGATCCAATAAGATAATAATTATTGTCAGACCAATATATCGTATACAGATTCAAGGTATAAACCTTTCCTTCTCGTCTAAGAACCTTTTCCATGTTGTCGTTTATCTCTGTGTATTGAAATTGTATCTTTTTATGCATAAACATAGCTTCAAGCATTGTTTCTATATATTCACCAAGCTTTGTATCAACTTCCACATTACAAGATATAGGCATCATCATGTGAGAAAATCTACTTCTTCCTCTCTTACTGGTAAGTCCTAACAGTTTTTCTCTAATATTCTTAGCCTCTGCGACCGATACACATCTTGCTTGCTGAACCGCATCCATCATAACCTTAATCTCCCAGTCATCAAAAGCATGCTTTTCCATATACCAGCCCTGTTTTTTATCCTTTGCCTGTTCTATTGGATATCCACAAGACTGAAGCATCTTTACATCTCTATATATTGAACGACGATCCGTCTTGCCTATTACATATTCATTTTCAAGCTTATCCACAATCTGCGTTGCATTGACTGGTGTCTTTTTATCTGTTGTTTGAAGTATCTGTAATACTCTAATTACCTTTTCTTTGCGTTCTGCTGCCATAAAGTTATCCTCTCATACATTTATTTTCTTCAACTTTTTCTTTATACTTATCACTATTCCTACAAGCCTTTGGAGTCGGATGAGCTCCCCCACCTTGCCATTCACCAGTTCTGTTGTATGCCCTATTGGTTACCTTATCACCAAAACATCATTTCATCAACTTACTTTGTTCAACCACACCTTCAAGAAGCATAGGCTTTGTTACGATTTCCTCTTTCGCTCTTTCCACCTTCAAAATATGTTTCTAAACTTCTTTTATGACTCTATCTTATTTTATTATATGTCGCATTAATGTGACACACAAGTAAAAAATTAGAACTTATTAAATCTCTACTAAAATAAAACTTTACTTAACTTAACAAACTCCATAAAGACTATATTCTCATTTCTATTACGTCTTACATTCTTTTATTAGGGTGACTCGATCTCCCTTATCCTCCATCGACACAATATATTTACTTAAGAACGGCAATATATAATTTTATTATGTAATGAGCCTTTTTTGTTCCACATATGGAAGCCTTACTTTTAAACATAGTTTCAAAACAATCTATTACTTAAATAAATTCAGGTACTATAACACTCGCCATAGCACCCAAACCATTCATCTCACCGACTATTCCTACCATACTCAACCTTCTCATCTCTCATCCCCTCCTCATAAATCCGATCAAACACCTCATACCGTTCCTGATGTACCATTTCAACACCAAGCCTATCAATCACACTATTAAATAGCTTAATCCCAGTATAATATTCCATATCTCCAAAGCCAAACACCACCGATAACACATCCTCTGGATATTCTATAAGCTTTCCATCCTCTATCCCCATCACATCCATCTTTTCTATAATCTGTTCTGTCTTTTCATTGATAAATTCTTCTACCTTTTGTTTCTCGTAACACTCCGTCAGAAGCCTTGCTTCTTCATAGACAGAGTTGAAATCCGTACTCAGTCCCACAATTTCAAAATAAGCCTTTACCATTTCAAATGCCGAAGCTGTTCCCCTTGTATCAAACGGATAACAACGAACTTTTTCAGCCACACTCATTCTCATATAATCAGCCTTATTGGATGGTAATTTCGCTTCTTCTTTGTGTACCTGAACAGCATCCTGCACCAAGTCAGATTCATCACCCATAGTAGTAGATTTTAACACATCATCTCCAACAACCATTGGCTCATCAAGATAGGTAATCCTTTGAGTTTCACCTGTTTCCTCCATGACAACATCCATTGTTTCCATACTAGGAATAACAGTTTCCACCTTACCAGACATTTCTGTGCCAATATCACAAATGCCACTGATATCAGACACATTCTTGGTTGCAGTTTCTGTAACCTCTGCAAGCATATCCGTTTCAACAACTGCTTCAATCTCAGATGCCGTATCTATTTCTACAACCTCATCTGCAACTGTCTCTGACACCGCCGATATATCTCCTTCCGATACTGCCATACTATCCTGCATCCGATATGGGTTCTCCGGTACTTCATCCCTTGCAATCTCCTCAATATCCTCCATCTCACCAACCGGTACACGAAATTCCAACTCTGCCTCCAACAGACTTCCCTCTCTCCCAAGACATCGTTCCACTGCTTTTATTTTCTTGTAATTATCTTTCTTTTGAAGCTTTATCAGCTCCAGTCGTTCCCGATAATCCTCCTCTGAGGCTTCGAAGAAAGCCCTATCTTCAGCATTTTTACATGACCGTTTTTGCAGTCCCCGTTCTCGGTACATTTTCTTTTGCGCTTTAGAAAGTTCCTCATCAACTCTTTGCAGTCGCAATTTCAACTCAAACAAATCGATATAAGACTTCACATCATACTTTACCACTACCAGATATTCCTCATGCAGCTCATGCATTTTCCGTATCTGCTCATACAGATAAGCAGGTTTATAGGAAAATCTCTTCCTTTCCGCAAGACGCAAACGATACATCCTTGCATAACACTTTTTTTGATAAGGTGTAAACGTTGCCTTCCTCGCCGGCAATAATGACACGGTGCGGTCTATCGGTGATATAAAACTTGGATCACCGTATCGAAACATAGTCTCCAGGTTCTCTCTGCTAAAATCCTCTGAAATGATATCCAGTCTTTTAAACCGTTTCATTCCCGGAACCTTCACAGCGATATGTTTCCCCTGTTTCACTTCAAATCCGGACTTTTCCAGTAGAAAAATAAAATGCTCCATATTTTCTGCATTCATGGCACAAACAAAAGCATCCTGTTTTATCCATTCGGAAAATACCTGCTCACGTTCCCACTGTGGTCTTGCCATATTCTTTGGTTCCCTGCTGTATTCCGCCGGAGTGATATGCAATCCATATTCTTCACAAAGTTTATTGGTAATAGGCTGAAATTTGTATTTCCAGTCACCATCCCGACACTGAAACTTATATCCCGTCACCATATTTACACTATTTATTACGATGTGGGCATGCAGATGCTCCCTATCCGTATGGACAGCCACTACAACCTCATACTCTCCGCCAAATACCTCCTCGGCAAATCGCATTGCAATATCATACATAATCTTCGGTGTACCTTCGCCCGGTTTTAAGGATATAACAAAATGATATCCCTGTCTTCCGCCGGTCTTGCCAAACATCTGCTTGGTCGCCTTCATCTGCCGGTAAGCCATATCCGGCAGACAGTTGATTCCGCCTGCCAGATTGGCATCTCCCAGTTTTTTCTGCTGTAATATATAATTGATGGAATGCTCTAGATGAAGGTCTATCCGAGCCTTATTGCTCGCTTTCATATGCATCATCTTGGTTATTGCCATCTGTTCCCCACCTCCTGCATTAATTCTTTTATCTGTGCAAGCAACTGATTTCCCGTCCTCATGGTACTGTCAAGTACATAGCCACATCCATTGGCAGTTCTTGTCATCTGATTGTAATTGTTACAAAGACCGGAAATTTGGCTGATCAGATTTCGTCTGTCATAAGCAAGTGTTGTATCTACCCTGCCACCATGAAGAATCAGGTATCTTACATAATCGGATACTTTCATGTTGTTGGCTTTGGCATCATACTCTATCTGCTCCCGTTCCTCATCCGACAGTCGGATGGTAAAGTTCTTCCTTGGTTCTTTTACTTGTCCTTTTGGTCCTATAAGCAATCCCTTCCTTCGTTTCTTTATACCAGTTCAGCCTGGGGCTGTCCTGTTACATCTCTTTTTCTATATCCGTCATTAACATTTTCCCTTAAACTGTCCAAATTTCAAAAACTGTGTGTAAAGAATTTGCCAGATACGTAAAACGCCATGCGTTTCACAAAATCTGGTTAGGGGGATAGAAAATCCCCCTAAAACCCTCTGTATATACGCCCCTGAGGGGCGATTATCTGTAACACGCTATGTGTTACAGACTAATACCTGTACTACCGCTGGTATTACAATTCCATAACCTATATTACACCCTGTATTACTATTCAAAACCTTCGTATTACCAAGTGTATTAAATACTCCCAATCTTCCTGCTACAGATCTGCCAGAAAAGCCATCACATCCTCTGACACATCCTCACCAGAACTTTCCGGAACCTGTCCAAAACACGGTTTAGGTTCCTTAATCTCTTTCTGTATTGATTCTGACCTTTCGGAAACTGCCTGTTTTTCCTTTTTAATCTCTACTTCTACAAGCCTTTCCACCTCATCTTTAACAATCAGCTTCACCGCATCAATAACCTTGTCTGCTTCCTCAGACATGGAAGTCTGAAGTACAGCCCTTTGAGTATTCATTTCGCAAACAAGTCGACTTTCATTTTCTTCCCGTTTTATACTTTGAATCTCCCTTATCAATGCACTTTTGATAAACTTACTCTTATCTCCGAAACAGAATTTCATAACTTCGCCGGAAAGAAATCTTTGGATTTCCTTATCTTCTTCTCTGTTTAGATTCAGACGAAAACTGACTGTCACACTTTCATCACTTGCCATACATCCTCCCTTCTAGTACCTACACCATCTTATGCTTCAATTGCTGGTGCGCAAGATACTCGTATCCGAGTGCGTTTGCTTTTACATCTTCGATGTGCATGATGTGTCTGCCAAAGACGGAGCCAAAACGTTTCATCACACCTGCCCCACCGCCGACATACACAACCGGTGTCATCTCCGGTTCAAAACCATGCTCCGTAAGAGTTGCTTCAATTCCTTTTGCAAACACTTCCAGTTCCTCTTTCACTATTTGAACCACCTTATCCGAATATGGCGCATTCCCATACATCATTACCTGCTGTATCTGCTCCTCACTCAGCGTTCGATTAGTCTTCCTGTAAACCACATTGTTGATATTTGCCATACATTGAATCAATGCGGATGGAATAGTAATACAGTCACTTTCCACAGGCACATGTTTTCTTGTGAGGATAATATCCACAGTCTTACTTCCGATATCCACAATCAAAAGCTCCGCCGGCAGCTTTCCAAGTCGGTCAGCCACCGCCGCATAGCACTGCGGATACAAGAAAACCTCCTTGCAGTTAATATGATACTCCCTGCCACTGTACTGAAATTCCATATCACCCAGATTCAGATACTCCTTAAATTCTACTTTTTCCTGCCCAAATCTTGTAAATGGTAATCCAGCTGCGATACAAACCTCTGCATCTGTTAATCCGTAATAATCCATTTCCTTTGCAATGGCTGCCAACGTCAATAAAAAGTAATCCTTATCTTCCACTTTAGTATCTTTCAGAGGAAGACTGCCTTCACCAACCTTAAAATATCTTCCATTTATCAGCATAGTATTAGTTAAAAGTGAAGCTTCTCCGCCAAGCTCCTTTACTCCGTTTTCAAATACGAAATGAGCAGTTTTCATAGAAAAAAAACCGTGGTCAATACCACATAATAAAATTTTCTGTTCTTCCAAATACATACATTACCTCCTGTCTTATGGCTTAATCTCATTGTAACAGTTCAGCCAGCAGGCTTTATTGTTACATCTTGTTCCGTTTTCAGTAACTTTCGATTGCAGGAGCCAAAACCATTTGCTATAATGTACTTGCGAAATACATAACAAAGCTTTGGCTTTGCAACCAAGTCCTTTCCTATTCGGATGGGACTTTTTCTTTTTTCTGATTGTAACTTTCTTCTGCTACTATACCGGCTTTTCGTGTCAGCTCATCTCCCGGATTGTAATAATCTGCATATCCGTATATCTTCTGCTCGAAATATTTACGGGGACATTTACCACGCATAGTGAAATACCCTTGTGCATCTAATTCGGCATTGTATGCTTTAATGACTGCATATGCCTTTGTCATACCCACGCCCAAAATCTGACTCACTTCCTTTGCATCAATAAATGCTTCTTTCGTGTTCATCATACAATTCCTCCTTCCGTATATGATTGCTATTAAAAATACGGATTTTTAGTCTGATATCAAATTATGTGTTTTTCATTCCGCATTTTTAATTCGCGTTTCGTAATAATACATCTTTCGTGATATGTCAATAGAAGCTTTTCAAAATACGCACTTGCAATTCGTTTTCATTCATGTTATAGTATTCATAACATCATAAATCAGTTGCTTTTTGATACAGATTTTCGTATTTTACACAAAACACGTATCAAATTAACTGACTAGGAATATATAAGGAAGGTGAAGTTATGGCTTTATCAGATGACCAGCATTTTGCCATGTATACCGCAAAGGAAATCGGTAGTGCAATCAAGAAACGCCGAAGACAATTAAAGATTACACAAAAAGAATTTGCCGAAAGGCTCGGGAAATCGGAGCGTACCATTCAAAAATACGAATCCGGTGAAATCACCATGAAGATTGACTTAATCAAATTGGTAGCAGATGAACTCAATATCCCATGGCAGGAACTTCTGGAAGCAAAGTCAGATGAGAAGGACATCGACTCTACAGAAAATACTTCTCCGTCTTACTCCTTCCATACTTTATCAGATGTTATCAAAGCACTATTTGCCATAACAGAAATAGGAGATATTTCATTCCAACTCTCCTTCACCAAACCGCCGGAAAGTCCAGAATGGACTTCCGCTCTAATAGTTGATGGCAAAGGAAGCGGAACCTATAACGCTGATTTTTGTTTATTTATGGAAAACTGGATGAATAAGCTTGCTGCTTTACAAACCGGTTCCCTAAGTCAGGAGCAGTTTGAAACTTGGAAACAAAAAACTCTAAAATATTATTCCGACAGTTTCTTCTCAGATACTGCTTCACAGACAAAAAAACTAGAAAAGAATGCAAACGAGAAGAAAGCAACCTCGTCAAAGGTACAGGTCATTTCTAACCACGCAAAGCCCGAAGATGCCTAAAGAAAGTATTGTAAACATTAGGATATCTATAAAAACCAAAAACTCCGGTACCAAGCCATCTGTAAATGGAATGATACCGAAGCTTTTATAAGTGATTTTAACCCAGAGGCTTTATAATCACCCTAGACAAGTAGATTATATCATAGCCTTTGGATTAATGCACCAAAAATTTGGATTTTCCAATTCAGGTGCGATACATGACATATCAATATGGAATTCACACACAAAGGAGATGATATTTATGCCAGCTTACAAAGATAAAAAGACTGGTAAATGGTTCTGCAAGTTCTACTATACGGACTGGCAGGGCAACAACCGACAAAAGTGGAAAAGAGGCTTCGCCACCAAGAAGGAAGCTTTGGCTTATGAAAGGGATTTTCTCGAAAAACAGTCTGCCAACCCGGATATGACTTTTCAAAATCTCTACGAACTTTATATGGACGATATGACTGCTCGTTTGAAGCAGTCAACCATCCTGACCAAGAAACATATTTGTGAAACTCACATCCTGCCTTTCTTTGGGAAGAAGCCAATCAATGAAATCAAGGCTTCCGATGTGAGAAGATGGCAGAATCAGTTGATGAATTCCCCAAAAGGATATTCAAAGACTTATCTGAAAACCATCAACAATCAGCTTACATGCATAATCAACTATGCAAAACGTTTCTATGATTTGAATACCAATCCATGCGGGCAGGCTGGAAATATCGGACAAGCAAAGGCAGAGGAAATGGATTATTGGACTTACGATGAGTATATTGTTTTTCGTGATGGCATTAAGAACAAGCCTCTATCCTATATCTGTTTTCAAGTATTATACTGGACCGGAATACGTGAAGGAGAACTTCTGGCACTTACTGCTGCTGATATCGACTTCATTACAAAACAGATTGATATTAACAAAACCTATCAGCGTCTTCACGGAGAAGATATCATTACCACTCCAAAGACAAGAAAAAGCAAGCGAAAAGTTCCAATTCCGGAGTTTCTGTGTCAGGAACTGCAGGAGTATATTAATTCTCGTTATATGCTTGCTCCGAACGAAAGGCTATTTCCTATTACAAAATCTTTTCTCTCCCACGAGATGGAAAGAGGCTGTAAGGCAACTGGTATAAAGCGGATACGAATTCATGACATCCGACACTCGCACGCCAGTTTGCTTATCAATCAGGGCTGTGATGCACTTATCCTTGCAGACAGGCTTGGACACGAAAAAGTATCCACAACACTGAATACCTACTCCCACCTGTTTCCACATAAACAGCAGGAGCTTGTCAGTAATCTGGAACAACTTGCAGCAACAGTTGGTGCTACACCGACACCTGAACCGCCAATGGGGAATCCACTGCTTGAAACCATGGGGATTTCCTATGATGGAAACAAAGCAAGTGATTCGGATACAACATATGCCAATGCAGGACTTCCATATGGTCCTATGCCAAAAGAAACGACATCCAGGAAAGTAATCCCGATGCCTCAAAGAAAAGCTATCTAAGAAATCAAACGATGTGAAATAGAGTAGTTGCGGTTAGTAGCAAAATAGTAGCAGAGCAAAAAGAAAAGCCTCGGAAGCCGCTTGTTTAGCGGGTTCCAAGACTTATGGCTACTATTCAAACTCAATCGTTCCCGGCGGCTTACTAGTCAAGTCATACATAACTCTATTCACGCCCTTAACCTCGTTAATCACTCTCGTCATAACTCTCTGCAGCACTTCAAACGGAATCTCCGCTGCCTCCGCAGTCATAAAGTCGGAAGTTGTCACGGCTCTCAATGCAACCGCATAGTCATAGGTTCTTTCATCACCCATAACTCCAACAGAACGCATATTAGTCAACGCTGCAAAATACTGTCCAAGTTCTTTGTCTACGCCTGCTTTTGCAATTTCCTCACGGTAAATTGCATCCGCATCCTGAACAATCTTCACCTTCTCAGCAGTTACTTCGCCAATGATACGAATTCCAAGACCCGGGCCTGGGAATGGCTGACGGTATACAAGGTATTCCGGAATTCCTAACTCAAGTCCTGCTTTTCTAACTTCATCCTTGAATAACAAACGAAGCGGTTCGATGATTTCCTTGAAATCTACACAGTCAGGAAGTCCTCCTACGTTGTGGTGGGACTTGATAACTGCGGATTTTCCAAGACCACTTTCGATTACGTCAGGGTAGATGGTTCCCTGAACAAGGTAGTCTACCGCACCGATTTTCTTTGCTTCTTCTTCGAAAACACGGATAAATTCTTCACCGATAATTTTACGTTTCTGTTCTGGTTCTTCTACGCCGGCAAGTTTCTTATAGAATCTTTCCTGAGCGTTGACACGGATAAAGTTAAGGTCGTATGCACCGTCTGGTCCGAATACGGCTTCTACTTCGTCGCCTTCGTTTTTACGAAGAAGACCGTGGTCTACAAATACACAGGTAAGCTGCTTTCCTACTGCTTTTGCAAGAAGAACTGCGGCTACAGAAGAATCCACACCACCGGAAAGAGCACATAATACTTTACCGTTTCCAACCTTTTCACGAACTGCCTGAATGGTGCTTTCTACGAAAGAATCCATTTTCCAATCTCCGGAACATTTACAAATGTTCATTACGAAATTAGATAACATTTTCATACCTTCCTGAGTATGCATAACTTCAGGATGGAACTGAACTGCGTATAAATTCTTTGCAGGATTTTCCATTGCTGCAACCGGACATACCGGAGTATGTGCAATTACCTTAAAGTCTTCCGGTGCTTTTTCAATGTAGTCTGTGTGGCTCATCCAGCAAACTGTTTTTTCAGAAACACCTGCAAATAAAGCAGAAGAAGTATCCACGTCCACTTCTGTTTTTCCGTATTCACTGACAGGTGCTGTTGCCACCTTACCACCGAGTAAGTGTGCCATAAGCTGTGAACCATAACAGATACCCAATACAGGTACACCCAGTTCGAATACCGCCTTATCAATCGTTGCGGAATCCTCGCCATATACACTTTCCGGTCCACCTGTAAAAATGATACCCTTTGGATTCATTTCTTTGATTTTTTCCATATCCATATTGTGAGGATGAACTTCACAATATACATTGCACTCTCTTACTCTACGTGCAATGAGCTGATTATACTGTCCACCAAAGTCCAGCACTACAATCATTTCTCTTTCCAATGCATTTTCCTCCTGTTATTTCATGACAACTTCGAAAGTCACTAACCTTTTCTTTCGAATATTTTCAAAAAATATGTCAAAGCGTCTAACCAATATTATAGGGTATCCCCTATGGAAAGACAAGTATTTTTTATTCTACTTGGGAATCCATTTCTCCCTTTTATAATGAATTACAAAAAATGCCGAACGGACACACCAGTCCAGAACCATAGCAATCCATATCCCTTTTACGCCTAGGCCAAAATTGTCTGCCAATATATAGCTTGGTGCAATTCTTACTGCCCACATGGAAATTACCGACACCACCATGCAAAATTTCACATCATTGGAAGCTCGTAACGTGTTCGGTATGCAGAAAGACAACGGCCAGATAAGGCAAGCACAAATCGCATGGAAAATAATAATCCACTGGGCAATTTCTGCCGCTTCCGTTCCCAAATTGTAAAGCTTAATCAAAAAAGGAAGAATGGCAACCACAATAATATTTATGAGAAGCATCGTTCCATATGCAATTTTTATCAGCTTTTTATTGTAGTATCTAACCTGTTCGTAGTCCTGCGCTCCCACACAACGAGCCGTCACAGACACCATAGCCATTCCGATTGCCATTCCCGGAATAATCTGAAACATGGCAATGGTATTTCCCACCGCATTTGCGGCGATAGCAGAGGTACCAAAAGTAGCCACCAGACTTAACACCACGATTTTCCCAAGCTGAAACATACTGTTTTCTAAACCATTCGGCACTCCAATGTACAAAATCTTCTTTATAATATTTCCCGATAATTTAAATTTAAAAAATCCTTTTAAAGTAATTTCCCTTTTTTCATTAAAAAGCAATACCACAATAATTACCGCTGCGACAACTCTTGATACGGTGGTTGGTATTGCAACACCCGCAACTCCCATATGAAATCCAAAAATCAAAATCGCATTTCCTACTATATTAATAGCATTCATAATAAATGTTACAATCATGGTGATTTTAGAATTTCCCATCGCTCGAAACAAAGCAGCACCTGCATTATAAATAGCAATAAAAGGTATCGAAACAGCCGTAATTAACAGATAGATTTTAGCTGCACTCATAACCTCGTCACTTACTTTGCCAAAAACGCCGCCTAAAAGGCTGTTATGAAATCCTATGGTAAATACCATTACAATCGTTGAAATTATAGTTGCGAACACAAGCAGCTGATTTGCCACCTTACAGGACTCCTCTCTGTTCTTATGTCCCAAAAACTGTCCCGCAACTACCGCACCACCATTGGCAAGTGCCGCAAAAATATTAATTAACAACACATTTATGGTATCTACTAAAGAAACCGCCGAAATCGCCGCCTCTCCGGTCTGGGACACCATAACCGTATCTGCCATTCCCACAAATACCGTCAAAAACTGTTCGATAATCAGCGGAATAATTAGTTTTGTAATATCTTTATTGGTAAAAAGCATGTAAACCCTCGATTCTTTTGTATTTCCGTATATTTTCTTATTTCAAAATTCCACTTTCGTCGATTACTTTTATCATTTCCTGAATTTCTTCCACCGGCAAAACTAAAGCAAAACGCACATAACCTTCTCCCATGCTGCCGAAAGCATCACCCGGTGTACAGATAACTCCGGTCTTTTCCATTAACTTTATACAAAATTCCTGAGAGGAAGAAAATCCTTCCGGTATCTTTGCCCAGGCGAACATAGTTCCTTTGCTGTCAGCCACATTCCAACCAATGGAACGAAGTCCGCCACATAAAGCATCACGGCGTTCCTGATATTTTCTGCACTGCTCCTTCACACCTTCTTTCGGTCCTCGCAGGGCAGCAATCGCACCATGCTGAATTGGCTGAAACATTCCAAAATCATACTGGGAACGCAATAATTTCATGGCATCTATAATTTTCTTGTTTCCAATCACAAAAGATACTCTGGCACCTGTCAAATTAAATGATTTTGACAGTGAAAAGAATTCCACGCCAACCTCTTTCGCTCCCGGAAATTCCAAGAATGAACCGCCATAGGCACCGTCAAAAATAATATCTGAATACGCATTGTCATGGACAACGATGATTTCATATTTTTTTGCAAAAGCGATCAATTCCTCATAAAATTCCTTCGGCGCTACCGCACATACCGGGTTGTACGGATAAGATACCATAATATATTTTGCTCTTTTTGCGATATCTACCGGTATCTCGTCAAATTTTGGCAAAAACTGATTTTCTTCTTTTAAATCATAAAAGTATAGCTCGCCTCCGCCAAAATAACCTCCCACTTCAAAAACAGGATAACCCGGATTCGGCAAAAGCACCACATCCCTCGGATTGCAAAGTGCCATTCCGATGTGAGCAATTCCTTCCTGAGAACCATTTACAGAAGCAATTTCCTCCGTAGACACTTCCACTCCAAAACGCTCTTTATAATAATCCTTTACCGCCTCTAAAAGTTCCGGTAAATCTCGCAACGCATAATGAAAATCCTCCGGCTTCGCCACCGATTCCATAATCGCTTTTCTCACATGCTCCGCCACCGGAAAATCAGGCGTCCCCACCGAAAGGTTGTACACCTTCTTTCCACTTTTCACCAGTTCTTCCTTCTTCTCATTTAACGCCGCAAAAATCCCCGTCTGAAAATGTTCCAAACGCTTTGAAGTTTCAATCTCCATTTCCAATGCCTCCTAATTCATAATACATAATGCCGTTTTTTATAATTCAATTATTATATATTATTTGGCAGGAATTTACAAGGCGGGGGGGACGCAAATATTTAGTTGAAAAGTTTGGGGATTGTGGTTGAGAGTACGCTCATAAGGGGTACAACGGCTGCCCGGAAAGGCAACAGGCAACGTGAAGACAAACTAACTGTCAACGTAGACTTAAGCGCGACGGCCCATCCGGAGCGTTTTAGTCGAAGTTGACAGTTAGTTCGCATTCGCGTTGCCTCCTTGCCTTCTTGGGAAGAATTTGTCCCACTTATGAGCGTCCTGACCGCCACCCCTTTGCAATCCCACACCCCCATCTCAATTCAGGCTGCCCCCCGCATGGCAGCAACCTGAATCCCTCACCCTAACTCTTATAATTCATCTGATGCAAATACTTCTCCTTCGTTGCCATCCCACCACGGATATGGCGTTCGGATTTGTTTAGGTCCAGTACTTTTCTGGTTTCTTTGGCAAGTGCCGGGTTTATACGTTTTAGTCTTTCGGTAATATCCTTATGTACGGTACTTTTACTGATACCGAACCTTTTTGCCGCCTGTCTTACGGTGGCGTTTTCTTCTATGATATACTTCGCTACATCCACAGCACGTTCTTCTATATAGCCTTTCATAATATAAAAATCCCTCATACACACATTGTCTTTATAATGTATGCATGAGGGATTGGTTGTATGAATTTATTCCTTATATCTCAATCCAAGTGCTGGAATGTTCTATGGCAAAATCTATACTTGCCATTCCCATCACAAAAAAGGTAACAATAAACAATAGTATTACTGCGGTTTTATCATACACAAAACGAGTGGTTCCTCTGGCGGATGCTATTAGTATTTCCATTCCCAGAAAAATCAATATACATGGCCAAAGATGAAAAATAATTTCATAGCTTATGACTGGAAGGAATCCATGAAGTAAACATAAAATTCCAAATGCCACCAACACACAGCCAAAGGTCACACTTCCAACTCTGTGCACTCTAATTGTCTTCTTTTCGTCCATAATCAAATTCCTCCAGCAATTCCTGCTTTTTTCCTTTTATCATGGTAAGACCAATGGCGATAATTCCTACACCTACAATCATCTGTGGCAGATAATCGCAGATTACGTAGTACATATCGATAATCACTTGCGGAAGGATTCCTCTCATCATTCCAAACACGCCACGAATGCAAAGACCAGCTCCTAATACGATTAAAACTATAGATACAATTTTACGGTAACTTCCTGTTAACTTTTCACCGGCGCCACACAAACCATCTACATGGAACAGATAATCATCTGGCATCGCTTCTATTTCAGCTTGGCTAAGTCCTGCCAGATTGTTGGCATGAAAGAAGCCATAAAACCATACAATCAAAGTTAAAAACATAACTTCTCCAATGTTTAATACTGTTGCTATAGCAATCAGTCCCCAGAACATCGCCATCAAACTAATGCCTGTTTTCATAAATCCCATATACATTTCCGTACATCCCGGTAAAAAGGATAACCAAAAACTCCAAAATCTGCTTTTTTTCCGTTTCATTTCTATTCCTCACTTTCTTTATTTTGAAACTCTCTATTTCCAACAATCATCCTGTCGGATAGATTGGATAACATATTACAAAAACGTTCTGAACCATGTTCAATACTGTTTGTTACTTGTGTCATGGCACCCACTTCCTCACCTGACATCACACTGCTGTTTTCCGTAGGCATTAAAAACATAAGTAAAATCGCTGCGGCAGCCGCAAGAGTAATTTTGCAATTATAAATAATCCATTTTCGCTTTTGCTCCCTGCTTAACTTTCTTTTCTCCAAAGGTATCTGGGTAATCACCTGCTCCGGAAATGCCTGTTTCATGATTTCCTCTTTTAAATAGAAAGGCGCCGTATGCATATCATTTTCTTCTAAATCCTCTAAAAAGCTGTTCAGTTCATCATCTGAAAAATACTGCTGTTTCATTTTATCACCTGCTCCTTTCCTTTTCATAAATCTTGCGCAATGCATTTCTTGCCCGATATATCTGGGTTTGAATGGTTTTTACATTCTTTTGCAACATATTTGCAATTTCCTTTGGATTCTTTTCCTCACAAAAATACAGGTAAGAAATCTGGTCATATGGAGGCGTCAGACTTTCACAATTTTCCTTCAGTTTTTCCTTAAAATCCTTTTCTAATGCTTCGGCTTCCGGTCTTCCAATCTTGGATTTGTACTGTTCCATATCAGCATCTTCGGTGGGCACCATCCTTCTGCCTGCCTGATTTATATAATCAATGCTTTTGTTGGTGGCAATTCTGGCAATCCAAGACTTTTCGTTTTTGCCATCAAAGCTTTCTCTATGTTGAAAGGCGGATAAAAAGGTTTCCTGCATTAAATCCTCGGATGCGAAATAATCTTTCGTTATTTTATAACAAATAGAAAACACCAGATTCTGATATTGGTCAATTAAATTTGATAAATATTTCTGGGAATCGATTTTACCCACCTCCTTTGTTTGAAAGCTTTCATTTATTATAACGAAACAAATCTTCCTTTTTCTTCAACTTTTTTTATTTTTTATAAAAAACTTCATAAAATAAGTAAACTGCTCCCTAATTGGGAACAGTTCACTTATTTTTGGCTTTTTATGTAATTCTACTTATAGATTAAACGCGAAATTTTTTCATTTCCTGCTCCAGACTACTTGCAATTTCATGTAATTCTGAAGCTTCTTCTGCAATACCTAAAACAATATTGCTCATTTCTGTTACTGAAGCAGATGTTTCCTGTGTGCTTGCCGCATTTTCCTGGGCAATCGCAGTCAGGTTCTGTACCACGTCCACCACATTACCACGGGCTTCATCCATATGTTGTGTACGTTCTGCTATATTATCAATACCATCAATGGATTTTTCCAAACCATCCTGTACTTGAGCAAAGGATTCTTCTGTTTCATCCACATGTTCACTCTGTTTTTCCATAATTTCCATAACTTCTGCCATGGTTTCTACAGCTTTTTCAGAATCCGCAATTAACACATCTATAATTGACTCAATCTGTCTTGCTGATTCGTTAGACTGCTCTGCTAATTTCTGAATCTGTGATGCCACTACTGCAAATCCTCGTCCCTGTTCTCCAGCTCTGGCTGCCTCAATGGAAGCATTCAGTGACAACAGGTTAGTTTCTTCTGCGATGGAAGTAATCAATGTAGTTGCTTCTCTGATTTTAGTAGCAGAAATGTTTGTTGTATTTGTCTGTTCGCTGATAATATCAATGGATTTACGTGCTTTTTGATTAATTTCATTCAAACGCTTCAATGTATCGGTTACTTTCACATCAACCCTCTTCATTTCATTAGCGGTTGCACGTAATTCTATTACCTGCTCATTTGTTTCTTCTACCATGTTACCAATTAAGATTACATTTTCGGTAGCATTCTGTGTTTCACTTGCCTGTGATGTAGCACCAGTTGCAATTTCTTGTACTGCTGTTTCAATCTGACCTACCGTAGTAGAAGTTTCTTCTGAACGGCGGTTCAAATCATTTGCTGCTGAATATAATTTGGTACATTCATTCTGTATATCCTGAATAATATCACATAACTCTTTTCTTAATTCTTCCACGCTCTTACTCATGGAACCAATTTCATCCTGTTGTTTGCTGAGTATTTTTGTTTCCTCGTTCTCTGTAAAATCAAGATCTTTAATTTTTGTGATAATCTTGATTAACTTATTCACCGGACCTGCAATAAAACGTCTAACCAGCATATAGGCAACTGCAAGACTTAACAAGAGGGCGATAACATCTGTTATCATCAATTTACCCCGCAAATTTGTCAGCACCTGAAACATTTCATCTTTGTCTGCAGTAATAATCAAAATGAAGCCTCTTTCTTCATCTACAAAAACTCCTGCATATTTAATTGCTCCGTTGTATTCATACTCTACAACTTCGATTTCGTGAGATTTTCCTGCTGCCAAATCTTCTACAATGCCTTTCACCACACTGTTTTCTACCGGCTGTCCAATCTTTTCTGCAGTTGGATGATATAACATAATACCATCCAGAGATGTCATATAAGCATAACTGCTTTCCATATCCTGAATGGATATTTGACTTAATCGCTTCATTAAACTCTCTGAAGTAAATGCATCTTCTCCCTGCATTTCTACCGCTTCCTGAACTACCTCTCCGTAGCCTTCAACGATATCTCCAATATAATGTTCAATCAGTTCCCCATAACTTTTGTTGATTGTAGTGCTTACTGTGAAAATATTTAACCCTGCTGTGATTAAAATTGCCACCAGAACTACCGCACTAATTTTGACAATAATTGGTACTTTCTGTTTCATATACCTTCTCCTCCCTGCATAACTGTAAATGCCCCTTTTTTGTCATTTTCCCCCGAAAATGTACTTTTCAATTTTAGCATATTGCCCATATTTCTGCAAGCGGCTTTTCGGTTTTTATGCACTTTTTCCAATGAAAAATGTCAGTCCCAAACTCAATGGAAACTGACATTTTCACTATTTTACGTATGCTTTATCAATATTAATTACAGCTATGTAAGAGGAATCCAGTTGCTGCACCTGCTCTTGCACCTGCTTTGTTATTTCTTCATCGGTAAATTTTATATTGTAAGGAACTACGATATCAAAAATCAAATTTGTGTGGGTTGGACCGGTTACCATACGAAAATCGTGTATCGTCAATGTTTCTTCCACTTTTTTCAACTGGTCTGCTACCTGTTTGCGAACTGTTTTTACCAGTTCATTATCCACTTCGATTGGGTCCATATGAATCACCGCTTCACAGCCCAGCTTTTCCTTTAATTCCCGCTCTATCAAATCAATTTTATCATGGAGCACAAAAATATCTCCATTTCCCGGTACTTCTGCGTGAAGTGATATCATTACTCTGCCCGGACCATAATCATGTACAATCAGGTCATGAGTGCCAATAATTCCCTCGTGTGACATTACAATTTGCTCTATCTGCTCCACAAAATCTGTTTCCGGTACTTTTCCTAACAAAGGGCTAATGGTTTCTTTCGCAGCATTATAGCCGGCATACAGAATAAACACCGCCACAAGCACGCCACAAATACCATCAATATTCACTCCTGTATATCGCATAACCACCATGGCAATCAATACCACTGTAGTAGCAACGGTATCACTAAGACTGTCCATCGAAGTTGCTTCCATTGCTGCAGAGCCTATTTTTTTCCCTATTTTCTTGTTGTAAAATGCCATGTAAATTTTTACTGCTATGGATATCACAAGAATTGCCATTGCAAGATTGCTGGTGTCAATCTGCTGGGGATGAATTATCTTGTCTATGGAAGTTCTGGCAAGCTCCGCTCCCATTAGGAGAATCGCCATGGATACCACAAAACCGGATACATATTCAAATCTTCCATGCCCAAAGGGATGCTCTAAATCCGGTTTTTTCCCGGCATACCAAAATCCCACCAATGTGATAAAAGAGGAACCGGCATCTGACAGGTTATTGAAGGCATCTGCGGTAATAGCAATGGAGCCGCTTATGGTACCTGCAAAATACTTAATACCAAACAGCAATACATTCAGGCAGATTCCTACGACGCTGCACAAACTTCCGTATGCCTTTCTTACCTGTTTGGTGATTACCCCGTCTTTTTTGATAAATATCTTTGCAAGTAATGAAATCATATTAAAAACCTCATACCTTTTTCTCTATATTCTATTCCTCGTATTTCTTTTTCTGCCCACTAATTAAATCTTTATCTTCAAAATAGTTAATTTTCATGCTATTTTTCACATCTGCCAAAGTCTGCGCTGCAGTTCTTTCTGCCTTTTCGCTTCCCTTCTTTAAGATGTCGTATACATATTCAATATCTTTCTGATATTCTTTTCTTCTGTTTCTTACCGGCTCTAATTCTGCCTGAAGTACAGAGTTCAAGAATTTTTTCACCTTAACATCTCCAAGACCGCCTCTGGTGTAATGAGCCTTCAATTCATCTAAGCAGCTATATTCCGGAAGAAATTCTGCGAAATATTCGTCCTTGCAAAATGCATCTAAGTAAGTAAATACTGTATTTCCTTCCAATTTTCCCGGATCTTCCACACGAAGATGTTCTGGATCTGTGTACATGCTCATAACTTTCTTTCTGATGTCTTCCGGTTCTTCGGATAAATAAATACAATTTCCCAAAGATTTACTCATTTTAGCCTTTCCATCAATTCCCGGTAATCTTAAACATGCTTTATTATCCGGCAAAAGAATTTCCGGCTCTACCAATGTTTCTCCATAAACGGAATTAAACTTACGAACAATTTCCTTGGTCTGTTCTAACATTGGTAACTGGTCTTCTCCTACAGGTACTACCGTTGCCTTGAAAGCTGTAATATCTGCTGCCTGACTGATTGGATAAGTAAAGAATCCCACCGGTATGCTTGTTTCAAAATTTTTCTGCTGTATTTCTGCCTTTACCGTAGGATTTCTCTGCAATCTGGAAACCGTTACAAGGTTCATATAATAAAAAGATAACTCACAAAGCTGTGGTATCTGTGACTGTATAAATAAAGTAGATTTTTCCGGATCAAGACCGCATGCCAGATAGTCCAAAGCCACTTCAATAATGTTCTGTCTAACCTTTTCCGGGTTATCTGCATTATCTGTCAACGCCTGTGCATCTGCTATCATAATATATACATCATCATATTCTCCTGAATTCTGTAATTCAACTCGTCTTTTCAATGAACCAACGTAATGTCCTACATGAAGTTTCCCCGTTGGTCTGTCACCTGTTAAAATAATTTTCTTCATAATATTCTCCGTCAGTACAGCTTGGAAAGCTGTTCCTCCCTTTCTATCATTTTACATATTAAAGTCCAGATTTTATTATAAGCTTTATGGGGGGGAAATTCAATAGGTTTCTTGGGTAAAATGGGTGGGGCGAGGGAGGTTGTTGGGTAGAGGGACGCTCAGAAGGGGGAGAAATTGTTGGGGGAAAGGCAAAGGCAACACGAATGCGAACTAACTGTCAACTGCGACTAAAACGCTCCGGATGAGCCGTCGCGCTTAAGTCTTCGTAGACAGTGGATT
>CAYVCL010000046.1:0-25610 GCA_964450185.1 uncultured Lachnospiraceae bacterium
CACCGGCATAGTGCTCAACGCCTGCACGGCCGACCAGTACTTTTATCAGGATTTGGAGAAGTTGTATTCTTAAAATTATCTAAAAACCGCAGCCTGAAAGTTTTGTTTCAGACTGCGGTTTTGCTTAAATTCAAACTACTTTATTTTTTCAATATATTCTCCTAAATCAAAATAATCACTACATTCTCCTACCGCATTTTCTACTTCAGATATTGAAATTTCCTTTCCATTATAAGCCATTTTATAATAGCAATTTATGATATCCTCATCTTCCATAGAGAATTCTTCACTCTTAAAATGAGTGGTTTCAATAAAATAAGTAGCATGCTCTCCGTATGTTTCTAATATCTGATTTTTCATATTTTCTATCTTTTCATCGATAGCTGCAATACTTTCACTGTTTTGCTGAAAACTTTGCACCTGAATTTGTATCATAAATTCTTCATCCTTATTTTCCAGTAAATTTTTTGGTGTAAAAGATTCTATATTGTAATCTGCAATATTTATAACCAGATTTTTGTAATACGTTTTCGTTTTCTTTCCATTAGAAACCACATCTACATCGATAGAAATATCATCATTTGCATTTTTTATATCTTCAAAGTTAGCTTCCACAATTTCTTTTGTAATCATATCCTTGGCTCTTTCACACAGATAATCCGAAATTTCCATGCCAAATGTCACTTTATTAGAAAGCTTGGAGCGTTTTTTCCTATTTGCAAAATTATCAATCCAAAAAGCCTCTCTATTCCCTTGTTCGTCTATATATTCAATCAACCAACGTTTGTAAGATCGTGTATATGTTTGTCCATCACTTTGCTCCTCCCCAAGAAGGTCTGATTCACGTTCCTCCTTTTCTACACATTCCCAACGTTCTTCTCCCAGCAAGGCATCTAATTGTCTGTGATATCGTAGAGGATAATTTCCACTCCCAAATAAGCCACTTCACATGAGTATGCCAAAAATTGAATGCCAGCATATTGATAAATGCTGTGCAGCAACTTCTCTTTTACAGTCCATTGCTTTAGAAGAAACTGCCATTTCACATATTCTGAATGCAGAAGGTGAAAAATTGCAAAAAGCAATTTCCCTCCATGACTGCTGTCATGAAGATTTGCTTGCTGTAAACAAATCTGTGGAAGACATGGTAGATAAAATCACTGCGCTGGAAATCGTGTTAAAGTCAAAACTGGATTTAATAAAACCAATCTTAGATGACTGCGGTAAAACACCAAAACACTGCGCTGATGACTGTGATAAACCGGCAAAACCGGTGTATTAACTAAATGGCAGGGGATTTCCCCTGCCACAAATTGTTTGATTTTGATTTAATTTAAGAACATAGCATCGCCAAAGCTAAAAAATCTATAACCTTCCTTCACTGCTTCTTCGTATGCATGCAAAATATGCTCTCTTGTGGAAAAAGCTGATACTAACATAAGCAGAGTTGACTGTGGCAGATGGAAATTTGTAATCAAGCCGTCAATCATCTTAAATTTGTAGCCCGGATATATAAAGATTTCTGTATTTCCGCTTTTCGCCTGCAAAATACCGTTTTCATCGGTAGCAGACTCTAAGGTACGGGTGCTGGTAGTTCCTACCGCAATTACTCTCCCGCCATTCTTTTTGGTATCATTAATTTTCTTTGCTTCGCTTTCCTCAATGCAATAAAATTCCGAATGCATATGATGTTCTAAAACATTTTCTACCTTTACCGGACGGAATGTTCCCAACCCTACATGAAGTGTAACATGGGCTATGGTGACACCCATATCCTCAATTTCTTTTAATAATTCTTTGGTAAAATGAAGCCCTGCAGTTGGCGCTGCAGCAGAACCTTGTTCCTTTGCATACACGGTCTGATAACGGTTTTTGTCCTGTAACTGGTGTGTAATATATGGAGGTAATGGCATCTGTCCCAACTGGTCTAAAATTTCTTCAAAAATTCCTTCATAGGAGAATTGGATTAAACGATTTCCTTCCTCTACTTCATCGATAATCTCTCCTTTTAAAATCCCATCACCAAAGCTTATTTTCGCACCTTTTCTTGCCTTTCTTCCCGGTTTTACAAGGGTTTCCCAGATATCATTTTCTCTGCGCTTTAACAACAATAATTCAATCTTTGCCCCGGTTTCTTCTTTTACACCAATTAATCGTGCCGGCAATACTTTTGTATTGTTAATTACTAAACAATCTCCTTTTTTCAAATATCCTGTGATATCTTTGAAAATCTTATGCTCTATTTCACCACTTTCCCGATTTAGCACCATCAATCTGGAATCGGAACGGTTTTCCAACGGATCCTGTGCAATTTGTTCTTCCGGTAAATAAAAATCAAAATCTTTTACATTCATGGTTTTTCTCCTGCTCTATTTTAGACATTGAATATCCTTAAGTACTTCTCAACCTTATGATTATAGCAAATAAAATATTTCTTATCAATACAAAACGCAACGAAGGAGCAGGATTCAAAGAATTCCACTCCTTCATTGGGCAAAATGCCATACTCATGATTAAAACAATTTGTTTGAAATACTCGCTTATCTACATATCCAACAATTCTTCCAGTTCTTTTATCATTTTATTAATCATATCTACCTGCTCTGATAATACCATAATTTCCTCGGTATTTCCTTGAACCATACCGGCAATATTACTAAATTCATCATTCTCATTTAAAATGCATTTTGTTATATCTTCGTTAATTGACACTGTTTCGGCAATAATGGCATTTTGGTTGGTACAAATTGCATCTGTCTGTTTGATAGCCTCAGCTGATTGTTTAAGTAAATCCATCATATTTCGGATTCCTTCTACGGTTTCTCCAATCAATCTGTTCTGAGCCAACTGTTGTGTTGCATTCTCATTCATAATTCTGGAAACATTCTCTGTTCCACTTTGCACTCTGGTAACAACATCATTTACATTTTTCAGTGACTCTTTTGTATTTTCTGCCAAATGTCCAACCTCTTGTGCAACAACAGCAAACCCGCGTCCGGCTTCTCCGGCTCTGGCAGCTTCGATCGATGCATTTAAAGCAAGTAAATTAATCGACTCTGCTATTTCATTAATAATATCTAATGTTTTGCCAATTTCACTGGATTCCATCAATAATTTGTCTGTAACCTCTTTCGTTTCATTGGTAGATTGTTCTACTTTCTTGCTAACTGCAAGCAATTCGTTTAATGCCTGTTCATTAGCTCCGGAAATATCAACCAAATCTTTTGAAATAGAATCCACATTCTGCATCTTTTCACCCATATCTTTACTGGATGCTTCCAAGCTTGACAAATTGTTCTGACTCTGCTCTGTCTTTGCAATCATAGAAGAACTGCTTCCCAACAAACTTTCACTAATCGCTGAAAGTTCTTCTGTGGAAGCACTTTCTGACTGTGATGTTCCTACCAGAACCTCACTTGCACTCACCAGTTTTTTCGTAATTTCGTTCACCCTTACAAGCATATTTTCTACTCTGGCATTATTGCTTTCCAACTGATCATTCTTAGCAAACAGCAAAAACTTATTTACAAAAAATACCATTGCAATAACACCTGCAAGGCTTAATAAAACACAAATGGTTCTAAGTATACCGTCTGACCAGAACAAATTTTCGATTGGTCTTGTTATCGGTTTTCCTATAAACAAAACAATCAAAGATACCGCTTCTAACGCCCCACACAGCACTATAAATTTTAAGTCCAAGAAAAATGACATTAGTACTATAAAATAGAAAGCAAACATCCATGATTCTTTTGATGGAAAAAACCATGTAATCAGATTAAGATTAAGTATCAAGACAAACAGAAAATATATTTTCACCATAGATTCATACCTGTCTGATAATACTTCCTGCTCCAGGCTTTTCTTAATAAAAATTACACCGGCAACGTCTTCTAATATGATAAAAGTTACAAAAATACCTATTGCCATGTAAGATACGTCCGGATATAATCCAACTGCCTTTAATACCGGAAAAACAATTGCTGCCGCAGTAGCACTTAGCATAATAACCACCAATACCAAAATGCTGACTTTTTTCGTGTACTCTTTCATTACCTCGTTATTCATATGAAATTGCCCCCTTTTACTTCTGTGCACATTGCATAAATTTACTTTTGTTTCGTCACCTTTTTAGTAAATTTTACCATATTTCATATGTATGTAAACCCATTTAGCAAAAACAACGGTATTTCTAACAAAAATAACGCTACTCTTATAAATAGAGTAGCACTTCCACCTGAAATTCCTTCTCATCATATTCAATTTTCATTTCCCCATGCCTGCTTTCTACAAGCTTTCTGACATTTTCTAAGCCAATTCCATGTCCTTTTTCAGATTTTGTACTTAGAATACGCTCACCCTTTTTTCGAATTTCCCCGGTATAACTGTTTTTTACGCGGATAACCATAATATCTTTTTCTGCAAATATACGCAGGGAAATGTATTTTTCCGCTGCTTCTTTGGCTCCGGCAATGGCATTATCCAATAAATTTCCCAAAAGTACATTCAACTCATAGGCTTCTAAAGTCAATTTCTTTGCGATAGTCACCTTATATTCCATAGATATTCCAGCTTTTTCGCCCTTTTCCAGCAGATAGTTAAGAATACCATCAACTTCTGTATATCCCGTATTTACATATTCCTTAGGATTTTCCAAAGATAACTGCATGTCCTCTAAATACTGCAGCACCTCATCTGACTGTCCTTTTTTCGTCATAATATAAATATTCTGCATGTGATTTTTCATATCATGACGCAGTGAACGCACCTTTTGCTCTGACTGTTGCATAACTTCAAGCTGATTTTCATAAATATGCATCTGCTCCTCTATGTAGCCTTGTTGTTTCTGTTTCTCATATGCCACAGTCATCTGATAATATACCCAAAACAAAAGCAAATTGATGCTTAAAGCTCCACTACTTTCCACAATTAAAAGCATTCTATTTTGCAGATTTGAGGCAACAAGGAAATGCAGCATAATAGCGCTGGCAATCGGCACCAGCAATAAACTGAATCTTGGAAAAGAAACATCACTTTTCCCCTTATCTTTTACTAATTTTTCTGCTATAATTTCGCAAACATGGACAAGCAAGGTCGCAAAAACAGGCGTCATCTGTGCGACGCCCTCCCCTTCTATGTAGTCAGAAAACATATATGTTGTCACCACTTCACAAAACATATTAATCACATAAATCAAGGTAGCAATTGTCACTTTCTTTTTGACACTACCTTGATACCCAAATGTCACCAAAAACAATCCTATCCAATTAACTAACAAATTATATAGCGGGTAGCGAAATCCAAACGAAATGCATAGTACCACACAAAAATACACCGCATACCCAATGATTTCCTTATATTTTTCAATTTTGGGTGTAAAGAAAACTCTCATAAACCGCCAGTCGATTACTATCCGAAAAAAATTTGCAATAATCGTTAGTACGTTGTTTCCTATGTCCATTCTACATTTCCTCCGTATGCTTTTTGATACGCTTTTGTATTTCGCTAATATAAGATCTACTGATATTTAATTGTTGTTCATCCCGCAAACATACTTTATCATACCGATAGCTGGTGATAAAATATTCATTCACCAGAAATGATTTATGAATCCTCACAAAATACTCTGGTGCAACCTTTTCTACTTCTTCTAATTTTCCATAAAATTCATGTTGCCCATCCAAAGTATGTATTACCAATTTATGACCTCTGCTTTGAAAGTACATAATCGATGAATACGGAAGCATCACTGTACCATTTCCTGTTTTACATGTAAAAAGCTTTCCCGTTCCCTCCTGCTTTTTCAAGTATCGTTTTAATACGCTCTCCAACCGTTCTTTCGTAATCGGTTTTACTAAAAAGTCCAGCGGGGTGGTTTCAAATAATTGCATGGCATAATTCTGCTCATGTGATATATATACAATTTGAAGCTGATAGTTTCTTAAGCTTTCGCGAATATACGCTCCCAGTTCTACCCCCAAACTGTCTTTCAGTTCAATATCCAAAAACAGCAAATCAATTACCGCCTGTTTTGTAAGAGTTTCTTTTAATGCGTTCTCTTCCTGCCATTCTTTAATTTCACATTCCATATCCAAGTTTTCTGTTACTTCTTTCAACATTCCACAAAATCCTCTGCAAAATGTTGCATCATCATCACAGACTGCTATCTGAAACATGGCATTTCCTCCCACCTGTATCTTTTTGTATACAATATACTTATCAACTAAAACGGGATTGTATTTCCCTCACTTCAATCACATGCTTATCCGGGTCATATAATCGAAGGACTCGCTGTCCAAAATTATCTTGTACTAACGGATTCACATATTCGATGCTCCATTTGCTTTGATTTAGTTTTTGAAGAAAGGAATCCATGTCGGTTTCTTCAAAATATAATTCTGCATCATTTCCAGAAAATGACACAGACTTTTCGATACTTTCTTCCCATAGTTTCTTTTCCTGAAGCACTAATCCTTCCGTTAAGATTACATTTTCACCTAAATCATTTAATACCTGCAGACCAAATAATTCCTGATAGAATGTTTTGGAGGTTTCTATATCATTGACTACCATTAAAAAGTTTTTTAGTTTCATGTTATCACCTGTTTTCAACAACTTTCCAGCTTCCGTTTCTATTTGCTCCGATACGTTCCAGCTTGCCTTCATTCTTTAAAGATGCTATTGTTCTCTCAATTTGGCGTCCTGACACACCCAACACTCCAGATAATTGCTTCGCTGTCATTTTAGGACTCTCTTTCAAAAGTAGCAGTATTTTTTCTTCTAAATTTATTCCGACATTTATTCCGACATTTATTCCGACATTTATTCCCGCATCACCGTTTGCATTCTGATTAGCAACAATTTCTTTCAATGTATCGCATATTATATCAAGCATAAATGCAACAAATATCGTAGACTCACCAGCATTGTTGGAATCATTAATAGCAGTATAATATGCTTCTTGATTTTCATGTATCATTGTTTCTACTGGAAGCCAGGCAAAAAATTCTTTCCAATTTTGCAAAATCAATGTGTGCCATAATCTTCCTGTACGTCCATTTCCGTCTGCAAACGGATGTATAAATTCAAATTCATAATGAAAAATACAGGATTTCACCAACGGATGCATATTGGAGGTTTGTAGCCATGCAAATAATTCCTGTATCAGGGTCGGTACATAGTTCGCCGGTGAACCTGCATGCATTAAAATATGTTCACTTGTATATACTCCTGCATTTCCACTACGAAACATCCCTGACTCTTTTACCAAACCGTCTGTCATAAGTTTATGCGCCTTAAGCAAATCTTCCACTGAATACATATTTAACTTTTGTAGTTCTTCATAAGCTTCATAAGCATTTTTAACTTCTCTGATTTCTGAAGGTGGTGCTAATACCCTCTTTCCATCAATAACATCGGTTACTTGTTCTAACGTCAACGTATTTTGTTCTATTGCTAATGATGAATGAATCGTTTTAATTCTATTTTCACGACGCAATTTAGGGCTGGTCGATAAATTATTATGAACTGTAATTTGTCCAACTAATTCTCCAATTTCAATTATCATATTTATAATTTCTTCCGTCATTGAAAATGGTGGAATATAATTATCTGACATATTTTCACTCGCCTCCATAACTTTCATTGCTATTTTGCTATCATACCACAAAAAAAGGACTTTCGCAACGAAAGTCCCCATACGCAATTCACAATATGTAATTTCAGCAATTTCTCAATTCCTTTGCCGCCAGCACCAGATTCTTAAGACTAGGTATGGTTTCAGCAATTCCTCTTGTCTTTAATCCGCAGTCCGGATTTACCCATAACTTTTCTGCCGGAATCTTCGCTAACATCTTCTTCAAGGCATCCTTCATTTCTTCTACGGAAGGAATTCTTGGAGAATGAATGTCATAAACGCCAGGTCCAACTTCTGTTTCAAAATGACTTTCCTGAATCGCATCCAAGATTGTGAGCTTAGAACGGGATGCTTCGAAGGAAATAACGTCTGCATCCATGTTATCAATGTCACGGATAATTTCATCAAATTCGCTGTAGCACATATGAGTATGTATCTGTGTTTCAGGTTTTACGCCACTATGGCACAATCTGAATGCCGGTATTGCCCAATCAAGATATTGGCTGTACCAGTCACTCTTACGGATTGGAAGCTTTTCCTTTAACGCAGCTTCGTCTATCTGAATAACTCTGATTCCCGCTTTTTCCAAATCCAATACTTCTTCTCTGATCGCAATTCCAATCTGATATGCCATTTCCTTTAAGGAAACATCTTCTCTTGGGAATGACCAGTTAAGAATCGTAACCGGTCCTGTTAACATTCCTTTTACCGGCTTATCAGTTAAGCTCTGTGCATACGCAGAATATTCTACTGTAATTGGTCTGATTCGCTTAACATCACCAAAAATAATTGGTGGTTTTACGCATCTTGTACCATAAGACTGTACCCATGCCTTTTCTGTAAAGACATAACCTGCCAGATTTTCGCCAAAGAATTCCACCATGTCATTTCTTTCGTACTCACCGTGAACAAGTACATCCAATCCGATTTCTTCCTGCTGTTTGATACATTCTTTAATAAAGGCAAAGTTTTGTTTATCGTAAGCGGCTTTATCAATTTCTCCCTTTTTATAGCTGCTTCTGTTCTTCTTTACTTCCTGTGTCTGAGGGAAGGAACCAATCGTTGTAGTTGGGAATTGTGGTAAACCAAACACTTCTTTTTGAATTTTTTCACGTTCACTTCTTGCCGGTGTTCTCACAAAAACATCATCAGATAAATTTGCTACTGCTTCTGTGACACTGTTGTCCTGATAGCATCTTTCACTCTTTACAATCTTCTGATTTTCAATATATTCTTTTTCCTGCTTATACTCATCACATTCTGTTAAAACCGTAAGTTCATGCAATTCGCCAAGTTTTTCCACTGCAAAGGAGAAATGTTTTGTAATTTCAACGCCAAGCTTTGTTTCGTTCTTTAATGTATATGGTACATGAAGCAAAGAACAGGAAGTGGACAATACGATTTCTTTGGCATATTTTTTTAATTCAACCAGTTTACTCAAAACCTTCTCATAATCACATTTCCAGATATTTTTACCATTTACCAGACCTGCAAATAAGATTTTGTCTTCTGGGAATCCGTGTTTTTGTACCAATTCCAATGTTTTTCTGCCTTCCAGAAAATCCAGACCAATTCCATCAAAGTCTAACTTCGTCAGATTTTCATAGCATTCTCTTACATCACCAAAGTAAGTCTGTAATAAAACTTTAACTGCACCCTTGGAATTAAGAATTGTTTTGTATAAGGTTTCAAATAACTGAATGTCTTCCGGGGTAAGGTCATTCACCAATGCCGGTTCATCTATCTGAATCCACTCAGCCTTTAATTCTGCAAATTTTGTTAAAACTTCGCTATAAGCCTTGCAGATATCTTCTACAAAATCGGCCGCCTTTTTGCCCTCCTGATATCTGGCAAGCTTTAAGAAGGTAAACGGTCCAATCAATACCGGTTTTGACTGAATATCTTCTGCCTTTGCCTCTGCATACTCATCAAATGGTTTTGTACCTGAAAGGCTTATTTTGGTATCCGCTCCAAGTTCCGGTTCAATATAGTGGTAATTGGTATTGAACCATTTTTTCATAGCCAACGCCTGCACATCGCCTTCTTTTCCCTGGTAACCTCTTGCCATGGCAAAATAAGTATCTAATGCATCTAAGTTTAAGTCTTTATAACATTTTGGCACTGCCCCAAGCATAACGGCTGTATCGAGCATTCCATCATAATATGAGAAATCGTTGGAGGATATATATTTTATCCCCTGTTCCTTCTGACACTTCCAATTTTCTGCTTTAATTTCCTTCGCTGTTTCTGTTAACTGTGTTTTTGAAATCTCACCACGAAAATATTTTTCGGATGCAAATTTTAATTCTCTTAATTTTCCTACTCTTGGAAAACCGATTACTGCACTATTCATAATGAACCTCCTTGCTTTTGTTATTAATCATTATATAAGCCATATTTCCTTTTGAAAAATACAAAAAAATGAAGGTTTGACATAGTTTCAAACTATGTCAAACCTTTTTTAATTTTCATTCATTATGATATGTTGTTTCAATGCCTCCATATAAGCATTACCATATCTGCTCAGAGGCATATTCTTTTGTGTAATTGTGCCGATTTTCATATATTCGTCCACCAGCAGTTCCCTTGCAACAATATTTTCTCCATTTAACTCCCTGCTGATAACACCCGAACTGACTGTGTATCCATTCAATCCGATTACCAGATTAAACAATGTAGCACGGTCCCTGACCTTAATATTCTTTTTGCGGTCCAGTGTACTTAATATTTCTTCTGCAAAATAAAAAGAATTGTATTCTCCCTGTTCAAAAGACAAATAAGGGTATTCTTCTAAATCTTCCAAGGATATTTGCTCTCTATCCGCCAACGGATGTTTTGAACAGATAAATACATGAGGTTTCGCCATGAAAAGTTCTTCAAATTTTAAGCCATTTTGTTTTATTAATTTCATAATGATTTCTTCGTTTTTAGAAGACACATACAAAATGCCTATCTCACTTTTTAATCTGCTTACATCCTCAATAATTTCATAGGTTTGTGTTTCTCTTAAGGTAAAATCGTACTGGTTTGCATCGAATTCCTGAATCACATCCACAAATGCATTAACTGCAAAGGAATAATGTTGGCAGGATACCGAAAAATGTGGGCGCTGTTCTTTCACATTCAGAAATTTTTCTTCCAACAAGCCCACCTGTTCCAATACCTGCCTTGCGTAGGAAAGAAAGGTATCTCCCTCATTGGAAATGATAACGCCCTTATTGGTTCTGTTAAAAATCGTTATCTGCATTTCCTTTTCCAATTCACGAATTGCATTGGTAAGGCTGGGCTGGGATATAAATAGCCTCTTTGCTGCCTCCGTAATATTACCGGTTTCAGCTACTGTTACAATGTATTTTAGCTGCTGTAATGTCATTGTCTTAATTCAATTCCCATGCTTTCCAAGCCGTTAAGAATCTTCTTCATAGCAGCGGTAATGTCTGCTTCTTCCAATGTTCTGTCTTTCGCTCTAAATACAATGGAATATGCCACAGATTTGTATCCTTCCTTAATCTGAGCACCTTCGTAAATATCAAATAACGTATAGCTTTCTAAGATTTTTCCGCCACGCTGTTCGATAACTTCTTCAATCTGTCCTGCTAAAATTTCCTTTGGAACAGTCATACTGATATCTCTGGTTACTGCCGGGAATTTTGCAACGCCTTCGTATTTTCTGTCAAAAGTTGCAAGTGGTACAATTTCAGGCATATCTAAAACTGCCACATAAGCCTTTTCGCCAATTCCATAAATATCGCAAACTTCCGGATGTACTTCTCCCAAATATCCTACTACGGTGTCGTTGTAAATGATATTTGCCTGTCTTCCCGGATGTAAGAATGTTTTTCCTGCATTTGGATCGTACTGTGTCTTATTGTGAAGACCCACTTTTTCAAAGAATTCTTCTACTACACCTTTCATAGTGAAGAAATCTCCATCTCCATAGAATCCCAAAGTAAACTGCATTCTTTCTTCCGGAAGTTCTGTTAATGGAAGTGACTTTGGAAGGTAAATATTTCCTAATTCATATAAACGTACATTTTTATTTCTTCTGTTGTAGTTTGTTGCCAGTGAAGTTAACATACCGTTTAAGGAAACCGTACGCATAATACTGAAATCTTCTCCCAATGGATTGGAAATCACCACTGCCTGACGTTCTTTTGCATCTGCAGGTAATAATAATTTATCAAATACCTTTGGACTTTCGAAGGAATAGCACATTCCCTGACTAAATCCACAGAATTCTGCAATATCTCTTGCCACAGATTCAATTCTCTTATTAAATGGCAATTTACCTGTAGTAGCTTCACCTGTTGGCAATGTGGTTGGGATATTATCGTATCCGTAAAATCTTGCTACTTCTTCTGCAATATCTGCCGGACGAAGTAAATCCTGACGCCAAGATGGTACAACGATTTCTTTGGTTGCTTCATCGTAGCCTAAGTCGATTTTCTTAAAGTAACCTAACATAGTTGCTTCATCAATATCTGTTCCAAGTAATCCATTTACATAGTTAGCATCAAATTTTACTCTGTTGCCCTCTCTTTTTACCGGGTAAACATCTACCATTCCACCAACAACTTCTCCTGCACCCAATTCTTCAATTAACTGACAAGCTCTGTTGATTGCAAGTTCTGCTGTGTTTGGATCTAAGCCTTTTTCAAATTTGCTGGATGCATCTGTTCTAAGACCTACTCTTTTACTGGATAAACGAATGTTTGTACCATCAAAGCAGGCTGCTTCAAAAAGCATAGTATCTGCATTGTCAGTAATCATAGAGTTTTCTCCACCCATGATACCGGCAATACCCACTGCCTTTTCACCATCACAAATCATAAGAACATCTTCGTCCATGGTTCTTTCCTGGCCATCCAAGGTAACAAATTTTTCGCCATTTTCTGCTCTTTTTACAACAATTTCTTTTCCTGCGATTGTTTCTAAGTCATAAGCATGCATTGGCTGTCCGTATTCTTCCATTACGTAATTTGTAATATCTACTAAATTATTAATTGGACGAATTCCGTGAGCTGCAAGTCTTCTCTGCATCCATTTTGGTGATGGTCCGATTTTAATGTTCTTTACTACTCTTGCACAATATCTCTTACAAAGGTCTGTATCTTTTACTGTAACCTTAATATAGTCATTTACATCTTCATTATTTCCTGTTTCTTTAATTACAGGTGGTTTGAATTCCTTATTGAAAGTAGCCGCTGCTTCTCTTGCGATACCGATTACGCTAAAGCAGTCTACACGGTTGGATGTAATTTCGTATTCTACTACTGCATCATCTAAGCCCAATGCTTTGATTGCGCTTTCGCCTACTACTGCATCATCTTCGAACACATAAAGTCCGTCTTCCGGTGCTTCCGGATAAAAATCTCTTGTAGAACCTAATTCTTCGATGGAGCACATCATACCGAAACTTTCAACTCCACGGAGTTTTCCTTTTTTGATTTTCACTCCACCCGGAGTTTTTTTGCCGTCATGTCCGCCCGCAACACGTCCACCATCTAATACTACCGGAACTTTCATTCCTTCTTTTGCATTTGGTGCTCCTGTTACAATCTGTACTAACTCTTCTTTTCCTACATTCACCTGACAGATAACAAGTTTATTTGCATCTGGATGTGGTTCAATTTTTACAATCTGTCCGATTACGATATTTTCTAAATCTGCATCTAATTTTACAAAACCTTCTCCTTTGGAACCGGAAAGTGTCATGGCATCCATGTATTCCTGTGCTTCCACGTCCAAATCAGGCACATATTCTTTAATCCATGCTAATGATGTGTTCATTTTTTCTTCCTCTTTTCTCTACATTTTGTCTTTTCTTAGCATCTAGTCCGGACTGCAAGCTCAAAATGCTAAAAAACAGCATCTTTCGGCAGTCCTCATTGTTAATTAAAACTGTTTTAAGAAACGGGCGTCGTTTTCGTATAGTAAACGCATGTCATCGATTTCATATTTCAACAATGCAATTCTCTCTAATCCTACTCCGAAAGCAAAGCCTGAGTATTCTTCCGGATCAATGCCGCACATTTCTAATACGTGAGGATGTACCATACCACAACCTAAAATTTCGATCCAGCCTTCTCCTTTACAGAAACGGCATCCCTTTCCACCGCATTTGAAGCAGCTTACGTCTACTTCTGCGCTTGGTTCTGTAAATGGGAAATGGTGTGGACGGAATTTGATTTTGGTTGCTTCACCGAAAAGTTCCTTTACAAACACTTCCAAGGTTCCTTTTAAATCTGCAAATGTTACGTTTTTGTCAATTACAAGACCTTCAATCTGATGGAAAGATGGTGAATGTGTTGCATCCACTTCATCCGCACGAAATACTCTACCCGGTGCAATCATACGAATTGGAAGCTTGCCCTGTTCCATAACTCTTGCCTGTACCGGTGAAGTCTGTGTTCTTAACACAATATCCTTATTAATATAAAATGTATCCTGTTCATCCTTTGCCGGATGGTTTGCAGGGATATTTAATTTTTCAAAATTGTATAAATCATATTCTACTTCCGGTCCTTCCATTACTTCATAACCCATACCAATGAAAATTCTTTCTACTTCTTCCTGTGCTATGGTATTTGGATGACGATGTCCTACGTTGTTTTTCTTTGCCGGGAGAGTTACGTCAATAACTTCTCTCTTTAACTGTGCTTCTCTTGCAGCTTTTTCAAGCTTTGTTTTTGTTTCATCTAATAAATTTTCAATCGCTTCTCTGGTTTCATTTACCAACTGTCCCACCATTGGACGGTCTTCTGGTGCAACATCTTTCATACTTTTTAATACGCTGGTAAGTTCTCCTTTTTTTCCAAGGAAGCTAACTCTTACTTCATTCAGTTTTTCCAATGCATCGGAAGCTTCAATCTGTTTCATTGCTTCTTCACGAATTGCTCTTAATTTTTCTTTCATGTTTTTTACTCCTTCTAATTTTCTGGTTGGTGGCGTTTACATATCATCTGACATAAAAAATAGCCCCGCCCCATAAAGGGACGAAGCTTAATCCGCGGTACCACCCTGATTTCTGAAATCTCAGACACTCAAATGCGTAACGTGCATAACGTCGATTCTTACTCTATTTCAGAACCGCAGCTCCAGTGGGAAATTCATTGTCTTATCTGAACGTAAGAAAGCTTACAGCCGATGACTTTCTCTCTCTGAACGAAAATAAGTAACTACTTAACACCTTCATTGCCTTTTTCTTTTCAATTCAAAAGTTATTTTAACATATCATGACAGAATGTCAATACTATTCTTCTAATTCCACACCGTCAATTTCATCAATTCGCATAATCTTTATTTTCGTGTTTCCTTTTTTCTCTGTATAAGAAAATTTAATCCATTCCTCATCAACTTCTAACACAGTACAACTTAATTTAGTTGCTCCGTTCAGCTGCATTACGGACTCAGAAATTATAATGGTACATTTTTTTCCAACTAATTCTGCTATTAATTTTGACATTTCATTTTCTCCTTTTCCCTTCATTTGAAGTTGCTTCACTTTCTTTTCTAATTTTCTTACCTTTTTGGGATATTCTGAATAACATAAGATTATGATTAAACTAAAAAATCCTATCCATTCCATCTCATTCACCTGACCTTTTATAATTTTATAATCCTACACGTTTAACGCAATCCATACGAAAGATGCTAAGCTGATTACTACAAATAAAATCATTCCTGCGTTAAACCATACTGTTTTAAACGGGTGCTCTAAAGAAATTTCACCTTTTTCAAATTTCAGCTTTTTCAATGCAACTGCAAGAGCAAATAAAATTAAGCCCAGCATAATAATACCGATTACAGCCATACCAACCAACATGGTTGCCATTGTTCCCATCTGTACCACCTGTGGAAGAATGGCTGTTCCTAAAAGGTTGATGCAAATATGAAGCGCAATACTGTAACGGATTTTTCCTGTACGGATTACCACGTAAGCAAAAATAAATCCCAAGGCTGACGCATATAAAAACTGTGCAATATTTCCATGATAAAAACCAAAGCATAAACCACTGACTAAAATAGCAATCACATCGCCATATGCTCTAAGACGTTCCAATAACACTTTACGGAATACAATTTCTTCTACAATCGGAGAAGCAATTCCTGCCACCAATACAGTTGGTAATAAATCCAGATCGCCAATCATAGTGTTTAATGGATTTACACTTGTACCTCCTGTCATCAGACCAATCAAAAGGTTAATTACAACACCGATAATATTAAATATATACATGGCAGCAAGGCACATGATAAGAATACAGATAAATTCATACCATTTGAAAGATTTCTTTTCTTTGGTTTCTCCGGTAGGAAGCTTCTTTACCAAAAGATAAAATACTGGTGCTCCAACAAAATAAAAGCTAACAATTATCATAGAGTATAAATACCATGAACTTTCTGCAAATTCCGGTACAAATTTGTTAATCACCATTCCCATGATTGACTGAACCGCATTCACAAGAACTGTAATAATAAACAGTGAAATTCCAAGTCTGCTAAAGACCTTTTTATGATTTGTGTTTTGTAACTCCATATCTTTTACTCCTCTACTTTTCGTTTTTCATTTCTTTCAATAAATTAGTAACTTTAATCGGATTTCCATATCTTAAAGTTCCCATACGATAAATCAATGCGCCTAACCATCCTGCACCAATAATAGATGCAATTAAAATCACACCGGAAATAATTACTTCTACCATGCTGACACTACCCATGGCAATTCTTGCAAACATGGCACTGTAGGAACTGAATGGCAGGAAGGATAACACCTTAATAATAATTCCGTCCACATTGCTAAGCTGTGTTAAGGACAACATATATACCACCATAATTACCATCATAAGACCACTGATTGCCTTGCTGATATCCTCTGTTTTGGATACCAAAGCCCCCATGGCACCATGTAAAAATGCATAGAATAAAAATCCGCCCAATCCAAAGAATCCAAAGGTAACAAGCACTTCTGCCGGAATGTTAAATACCATATCCAAAGAACCTCCCCAGGCTTCTCTGTTAATCTGATAAGAGCCAAGAATGCAAACCAAAACAACTCCTACCTGCATCACAGATGCAATGGCTCCTGCAATTACCTTACCGAAAAGAAGGCTGGTAGGTGTGGTAGATGTGACTAACACTTCAATGGAACGATTGCTCTTTTCTGTAGTAACAGAGGTGGCAATCATCTGGCCATACAATACAATCATCATAAATACCAGAATCTCAAAAGCATAACAATACCAGAAATTGCTTTCTGTATCTTTTCCAAGGATTTCTTCGTTTACCGTAATTTCTTTATTGTATACGCTGTTTAATTCTTCGTACTCTAAATTATGTGTCTTACAGTAATCTATCTGACCTGCGGTAACTAAGGCGGATTCCATCATCTGGGATTCCATATCCATCATACCTTTGTTCAAAACATAATAATCCATCTCATCTAAAGAACGAATTACAAATCCGGCTTTGATTTTTTCTGTTTCAATCGCCTCTTTGATTTCTGCTTCTTCTACATACTGATAAGTTCCTTCACCAAAAATTTCTGTAATCAGTGTTTCCGGAATTATCTGATTTTCATCACATATATAATATTCCAGTTCCACTTCTTCTTGCTCTGCTTCTTCCTCCACCTGAGTTTCGCCGTTCTTAGCCGGTACCGGAAGATACTTTGACATATCCATAAGGCTTGGAAGGAACAACACTGCTCCACCGAGAAGTGCAATCACCAATGTGGTAATTACAAATGCTTTATTTCGCATATATTCTTTTAATTCAAATCCTAATACTAATAAAAACTTTTTCATTATTCATCCCCTGCTTTCATAACAAAGATTTCATTTAATGATGGTGCATAATTTCCAAAGGTTGCAATACTTACCTGCTCTTTTAACATAGCTTCCATCACATCTGATTTATTTTTACCCTCTTGTAACTGTAAAATCACTTCTTCTTTTTTCTCACCTGTAACTGCCACGTAATCACTGAATTTTTCCTGCATCATTTTCTTAGTTTCTTCTACGCTACAGTCATCAAAGGAAACGGTAATTCTATTCTTTCCATATTCTTTCTTTATGTCTTTCAAACTGCCATTTAATACTACATTTCCGTGATTGATTACCACAATGTCTTCACAAAATTCTTCCACGTAACTCATCTGGTGGCTTGAGAAAATTACCAAGCGTCCTTCTTCAATCAGTTCCCTTACCACATCTTTTAATATCTGAGAGTTTACCGGATCAAGTCCACTGAAAGGCTCATCTAAAATTACAATATCCGGTTCACTGACCAAAGTGGCTGCCAACTGAACTTTCTGCTGATTTCCTTTGGAAAGGGTTTCCAACTTACGGTTGGCATATTCTTCTACTTCCAATCTCTGCAACCATTTTTTACTGCTGTTTTCCGCTTCCGCTTTACTCATTCCACGAAGGCGAGCCAAATATATCATTTGCTCTATCACAATTCGTTTTGGATACAATCCGCGTTCTTCTGGCATATATCCAATTCTCTGTTTGGATGGCTCAAAAGGCTTTCCATCTAACAGAATTTCTCCGCTATCTCCTTTAAATACATCCATGATAATTCGCATGGTAGTGGTTTTTCCTGCGCCGTTTCTTCCTAACAGACCTAATGCAGTTCCACTTTCCACTTGAAAATTAATGCCATGCAGAACTTCTTTTCCTGCAAAGCTTTTTCTTACATTTCTTACTTCTAGTTTCATATATATCCTCCTAATAATCATTTAAAACAGCGCCGTTAAAAATCCCACTGTTCCTCCTATAATTCCACCCACAAGCATCAACATTCCGGTGCCGCCTATAATGGAAAACAGTCGTACTCTGGATTTTGCCATATCTTCTGGAATATCTTTTTCATCGTACACCTGATAGATAATCGCCCGGTTATCCAAAGCACACAGACATTCCAAACCATGTTCGCCTGCGTAAGCAATGCTGTCCGCCTGCCAATCATTTCCCATCAGATTCCAGTCTTTTGTATCAGAGATACGCTTCATACCGGCTTTCTTTCTTCGAGCATCCACCATGGATTTGGTATCCATTACAAAATCAACAGCTTGGCTTTCTGTTTTTTCAAAGGTGTAAGTCAACATACCCATAGAAATCAGCTTTTCGCCATTCTTTGCATGCTTTCTCAAATATTTCTGAAGACCTTTTGTGGTCATAATCAGCTTCTTCTCTTTTCGAATTACTCTGTTTTTCTTATCATTATATGCCTCTCTGGACATCATTCGCATGTCTTCGTACATCACTTCTGACACTTTAAACATGATACAGGCTAGCACTGTTGTACCAATCACATAAATCGCACATAAAGCATGATAAAACTTCCACTCACCTGCCAATTCTGCCGTGTTTCCTATATGACCACCTATCAAAAGCCAGTCTACAATGAATTGCACCACGGCTACAAGTGCCACCATTTTCACCATCAATTTCGCCTGGGACATATAAATGTTTCTGAATTTATCAGCTCGCATCTGTATAGATTCTTCATCGTTATACAAATCGTTAAATCCGTCTTCCTCATACTCTTTTGTAAAGTAATAGGTCAGACTCTCATCATGTGTGACTTCCCGCCATCCCGCTTCTCTTGCCATATCAATGAAATTCTTTTTTTCCATCATTTCTTCACGGTTCGGATTCCTCTTTAAATCAAACCGGTCCACCTCGTAGAGCATATGTTTTGGTTCTTCTTTTCTAAAGTAATAAAACATACCAAACTTTACATCCTCTAGCATATAACCCTGTAAAGCCATTTTTTCTAACCATTCCCTCTCCTTATGGAACGTAAGAAAAAACTTAAATTTTTTAATCGTTGATTTCATTTCCATCTCTCCCTTTCAAAACACTAACGCCATTCTCCAACTGTGCCTGCAGACGTTTTGTTTCCATTTCTAACAATTCCTGCCCCAGTTTCGTAATCTGATACGTTTTCTTACTACTGTCATTATCCACTATGTCAATCAAGCCATCGGTCGTCAAACGTCCCACCATGGTGTACAAGGTTCCTGTACCCAGTTTGATTCGTTCCTCAGTAAGACTGCTTACAAACTGCATGATGGCATAGCCATGTCTTGCTTCAATGACCGCTAACAGCGTATAATACGTGGTTTCCGTCATCGGAATATATTTTTTCGTCATGTCTTTTTGCAATATTATCACCCACCACATTCTGTTGTGCTATACTATTGTTACTCGATATATTTTTTATCGACATGTCGTTACTCGACATATCTTGCATTGACATATTACCATATGCTTCTATCGCTGTCAATATTTTCCTTTCATTTTTTCTCACAATACAAAAAAAGACTTTGAAACAGATTTTATCTATCTCAAAGTCTTTTATTAATTCTCTATGTTCTTATACAATATCTTTCGTACATGCCATCGCTAATGCTCCCGGTCCAATATGGCAGGATACACTCAAAGACAATGGTGCTATGCATATTGGAAGTCCCGGAAATTCTTTTTCTATCTCTTTTTGAAATTCCTCTGCCGCATCTCTATTTTTGGTATAGGCAATCTGAAGTTTCATGCCTTCATAACCGCCCTCAGGACAGAATCTTGTGGCAATGTCGTTTTTAATAGCGTTAATCATGGTTGCTTTTGCCTGCTTCATAGTACGTGCTTTTGAAAAAGCATCCAGTTTTTCGCCCTGAATCTGCAATACCGGCTTGATTTTTAGTAATGTCCCCAAAGCTGCTGCTGCCGGTGTAATACGTCCGCCCTTTTTCAAATATTTCAACGTATCCAATGTAATATAAATACTGGAATCAAACTTAGTATCTTCCAATAACTTCTTAATTTCCTCACCGCTTTTTCCTTTTTCTGCCAATGCCATGGCATCCAGTGTTGACTGGCACTGAGTAACAGAAATTCTCTGGTTATTTACTACAAATACTTTTCCCTCATAATCCTGTGCCAACATCATGGCAGTCTGACAGGAACCGCTCAAACCACTGGACATAGGAATATGAACAATTTCATCGTATTCCTTTAACAATTCATCCCACAGACTTGTAACAGCCTCTATGGATGGCTGAGAGGTACATATCTCTGCTCCCTCAGTCAATTTTTCATAAAACTGTTCCTGTGTTAAATCTATATCTTCAAAATATGTTTCATCGTTAATATTAAATGGCATAGGAAGAACAGAAATCCCCAACTTCTTAGCTTCCTCCTGTGTAATTCCACTATTACTGTCAGTAACAACTGCAATCTTACTCACAATATCTCTCCTTTTCCCTTAGTTTCTTTTAACATGATAATATAAAACCCTTTTACTTGCAAGTATTTTAAAACTTACACATTCTTATATATTTCCTTTTTTTCAACCATTATTCCATTGATGGCTGCACCACTGAGCATAATGTACATGCACATATATAACCACAACATAACGATAATCAACGTGGTAAGACTTCCGTACATGTTACTCATATTGCTAAAATAGTCCACATACAACGAAAAGCCATAGGAAAACGCAGACCAGCTAACGGCAGTAAACACAGCCCCCGGGAGCTGGTATTTAAACTGAATTTTGGTATTTGGCATAAAGCGGTATATCACCGCAAATATCAATATCAAAAGGCAAATGGAAATCACATATCTTTTTTCCAAGATTGTTCCCGTTATGCTTCCAATCAGTGGAATATGGGCAAGAAAATTTGTCTGAATTTTATTACCAAAAACCACCAAAACCAAAAGTACCAATATAGAAAGCATTATTAAAACAGTGTAAACCGCTCCATAAACTCGTAGCATCAAATAATTTCTGGTTTCTTTTACATCAAATACAGAGTTTAAACCCTGAATTATAGCTGTAACTCCTTTTCCCGCAGTCCACAATGCCACAACTGCCGAAATAGAAATCGCCGTACCTGATTTTCCATAAATTTCGTCAATCACGGAAATCACTAATGGGTCAATGGATGAGGGAAATGCTCCTACAAATAACGCCAACACATCAGCCTTATGCAGCGGTGTATACTGAATAATCGTGCATAACAACATCAGAAATGGAATAAAGGATAGCATGATAAAATACGCTGTTTTGGCTGCATAAGCACTTACATGTTTTTCGTTCAGCTCATTCATAAAGGTTTTCACTTTTTTATAAATTTCCAAAATATTCCACAGCATATTTTTCACCCAATTAATATAATTCTTTTAACTCAATTCCCTCATAGAAAAATTTTAATATTTCTTCATATGTTTTTCCCTGAGCCGCCATAGATTTAGCTCCATTTTGACTCATACCGGCACCATGACCATATCCTCCACCGGACATTTCATATGCCACAACCGTCTTATTGTCTTCTTCGTCCACAACCGGAAGTGCTGTTGTATAGGCACTCGGCAACATGGAAAGGCTGTCAATATATGTTCCATCATTTCGTTTCAGCTTACTGTTTACCGGAGCAAGGAACAGACGAATATTATATTCTGTCAATACTTTTACTGTATTCTTGCTGCCCTTAATAATCATTTCTGTGGCAACACCGCCCTTACTACGTTTTGTAATATTAATTGATTTTATAGTTCCTACGGTATCAATAGGAACGCTCTCAAACTCGCCATCTTCGTTGCGGGTAAGAATATTTTTCGGATTTGCCTCATAACGGCTCATCATATTGGTATCAATATTTCTCTTTAACTGCTCTAAAGTAACTCTTGTAGTCCAACGATACCACTGTACATCACTGTCAAACGCCGGATAAGATTTATCTTTAATGAAAGCACTAAACGCCTCTTCTGTGGTAAGGTCTAAATACTCTCTATTCTCATTTACAGTGTGACTTGTAATGTATGGTTTTTCCTCAGCAGACTCCCAAATCCCTGCATCTGTTGTCACCCCACAAGAAGTAGAATAATAATAAGCATCAATAACCTGGTCGTTATAAACTGCTACCTGACCGCAGGTTTCTTTTACCGCTCTGGTGGCTTCTTCATTTGCTTCAATATTGTGATATACCTGATAACTTACACTGTCATCTACATGAGCGCCATACTGAGCGCATCCATTATACAGAATCTGATTATAGGCATAACTTCTGGCACAAACCGCCTGGGTTTTTAACGCCTCAATACCGTAATTCTGTGGCATTTCACTTGGAACCACATAGTATAAATATTCTTCCAGCAAAATCTCGTTTACCACAATCAGTCTTCCATCCACTTTGGCGATTTCAAACTTGCCACGATAAGAAGGCTGCCCACAGCTTCGTTCTACAGATAACAGGGTAATTCTTCCGGTGCTGTTTACCGGAGTAATATATACTCTGCCCTCCTGCATCCATGCACTGTCCGGTGTCAATTCCAATGTTTCGCCTGCTTTTATTGTTTCTTCCGTATCACCATGCTTTATCACGGTGTCTTCCGTAACCTGAATTTCCAGCTTATCATGGTAGATTTCTTCATATCCTGTGCTTTTGATTAACACTCTGATGTTTTCCATATCCGGTGTTTTTCGCACCAATGCAGCACATAATTTTCCATCGCCAACAACAAACTCTGCCACATCATAACCTACCACCAGATCTTTCTTTCCGCCCACAGAAAGTTCTGCATAAGTTCTATAAATAGAAAAACCTTCTTCATATTCTAATTTTCCATATCCCTCAATTTCTATTCCTTCATCACTGAGAGATAAAATTTTACCATGAATCAAATCCTTTTTCAGAGCAACATTTTTTACCTGTCCCTGCCCAAAGGTAATATCGGCAATGGTTTCTTCTACCGCTTCTTCCAAAGAAACGTTTGTCAAATCCACATAACCATCCATAGTATAAATACGAAGTACATTGTCGCTGTATTTCTCAAGCCACACGTTTTTCAACTGTACCTCTTCTTCGTTTTCGCCAATTTTATATATGATAACCTTGTCATACATTAGGTAAGTATTGTTTTTATATTTTTCTTTGGAAATATCAATTCCCTGATATTCCACCAGACCTTTTTCGGTATATATTTTGTTTTGATGATCTTCGCCGGATGTTTCAGCTAACATCATATAATCTGCCTGATACACCAATTCTGACATTTCAAGTTTTTCAACACATTCCATATAAATGGTAATCCATTCCTGTTCTGTCAGCTTTTTCTTATCGCCCTTTCCACTGATTGGATAGATAGCCGCACTTCCACACAATTCGGAATAGATTTCCCTGCCCTTTTGCACGGTAACATATTTATCACCATCCCAAAAGACTTCATCGAATTTCTTTTGTGTAATATATTCTAATAATCGGGACGCATCTTCCGATGTAATGTATTCCCCCTCCTCGTTTTGATTTCTATTTGTATTGACCGCTACAACCAGCATAACAATCAGCAACAGCATACACAAAACGATTGCAATACATTTTTTTCGGATTCGTTCATTTTTCATACTATTCAACTTCAATATATCTGCCTCCCTATTTTTAGCAATTTCCAGACTCATGATTCATATAAAAAGATGGGAAGCAATCTTGCTTCCCATCTTAATAACCCAAAATGCCGGTTCCTGCATTTTGACGCCTAGCAGAGCTAGGTGGGTAACCGCAACATTTCTTCAGTCTTCCGCTGCGCAATGACGGCTTGACTTCCAATTTGCAATATAGGAATCCCATAAACGTAAATGTAGGTTCAAAATAACAGGAGTATCGAACACCTCAGGACTTATTCATGTCTTGATTATACCTTAGTATATGCTAATTTTCAAGTCTTAATTCACTACTTGTAATGAAAATGTAATATTTCTATATATCTTACAATTTTTCATATGAATTCTTTGCAGATATACCTCTTGACAACCCGGAAAAATCCGTTCTTTTCGCCGTTTTTTCATATGTTTTCCTTTAACATCACCATTGAAAATTACTAGTAGCAATCTTATCTGCACGAATAAAAAAAAAATTATTGGGTATACTTGAAAATGCCAATTGCATATGTTATAGTATGAGTAGGCAAAAGGATATAAGTGTCCACAGTTGACACAAAGCGAAACCCCAGAGAGTTGCCGCTCTCTGGGGTTTCTTGTTCGTCAGGGTGAACCACTCCCAGGCTAGTTACCGACTACTCTTCATCGTCTAACCATTTGCAAATGTAATAGGCAATTACACTCGCCGCAACGGAGAGTAAAAAGGATATAAGTAAATTCACAGTCGACACCCCCTTCCTGTTCCCAGTATCGGGGCGGTAACGAATCTATTATAACACCTTTATTTCTCCTTGAAAACATCAAAATGTCCTCAAACGCAACGATGGAGTGCGATTCAAAGAATCGCACCCCAACACTTGACATAGAGCCCAAAGAATCACTGTGCCAACAGACACAGTGATTCTCATTATTTATCGTGCAAATTAAATTTCGCTAACAATTTTTTCTAATGCTGCTAAAGCTTCATCTGGAAGTTTGTCATATCCTTCTTTCTTTTCTGCGAAGTCTTTTACAGCTTTTACACGAGTTTCCATAGCTGCTTTTAATTCAGCAACATAAGAAGCATCCTGTAAGTTTGGAGTAAAGTCTGCTGTCTTTCCAGACCAGTCGTTCATGATTTCGATATCTTCGAAGTTACCCCATTTTTCAAATTTAGCTTTTCCTTCTACGATTGTTTCAAGGATTCCTAAAGTATCTGCAGGTTTAACCTTTGTTCCCATGAAATCACCTGTGTTAACAATGTAGCAGTCTACGTTCTTTTCTTCTACTAACTTTTTGAACTTTTCATAGTCATTTACTAATGGATAAGTTCTGAATGGGTTAGCGTATGGTACGATACGGATTGCATTTAAGTCTGTTCCTGCAGCAACACGTTCAGCAGTAGATGTCTTTGTTGCAAGTGTAGCACCCATAACAGAAGCTAATGCAGAACCTTTTAATTTCACTACTGGTGGAATTGTAGGGTCTTTCATAATCCAGAAGATTGCATTAACTGGAGCATCAATCTTATCTACACGGTTTGGTGACC
>CAYVCL010000047.1:0-25192 GCA_964450185.1 uncultured Lachnospiraceae bacterium
TCTGCAATGGAAGCAGGGGCAGATATGGCGGCAGTGAGCATGCACAAGACTGGCGTATTTGTTCTGATTTAAGACAGATTGTAAAACTTGCTCATGAAAGAGGAATGTATGTATTAGTGGATGAAGCTCATGGTACACATTTTTATTTTCATGAAGAATTACCGGTATCTGCAATGGAAGCAGGGGCAGATATGGCGGCAGTGAGCATGCACAAGACTGGCGGCTCATTGACACAGAGTTCCATATTGCTTACCAAAAACTCCATCAATGCAGACTATGTAAGACAGATTATCAATCTGACTCAGACTACAAGCGGCTCTTATTTATTGTTATCATCCTTAGATATTGCAAGAAAAAATCTTTCTCTGAATGGACGCCAAATGTTTGAGAAAACCATGCAGTTTGCAAATTATGCCAGAGAGGAAATAAATAAACTGGGTGGTTATTATGCTTTTGGCGAAGAATTAGTGGATGGAGATGCAGTATATGCATTTGACAGCACAAAATTGTCTGTACACACCAGAGATATTGGTCTTGCCGGAATTGAAGTTTACGACTTGCTTCGTGATGAATACGGAATCCAGATAGAATTTGGCGATATTGGAAATATTTTAGCTATTATTTCCGGTGGTGACAGAAATTTAGAGATAGAACGTTTGATTTCAGCTCTTTCAGAAATAAAAAGATTATACGAAAAGGATCGTGCAGGACTTTTCGATCATGAATATATTAATCCAACCATAGCAATGGGACCGCAACAGGCATTTTACGGGAAAAAGAAAATGATACCGATTGAAGAAAGCGAAGGCGGTATTTGCGGTGAATTTGTTATGTGTTATCCTCCGGGAATTCCGATTTTGGCACCGGGAGAGATGATTACCAAGGATATTTTGGCGTATATTGCTTATGCTAAAGAAAAAGGTTGTTTTATGACCGGTACGCAGGATATGAAGATTGAGAATATTAATATCGTGGAGGTAGAATAATGGAACTTTGGTATACAGACCAGCATACGAAAAACGTAAGATTTTCTATGAAGGTAAAGGAACAGATTGCTACCTGTGAAAGCGAATTTCAAAGAATTGATATTTTACAGACAGAAGAATTTGGAAAAGTGCTGGTGTTAGATGGGGAATTGATGATTACTCAGAAAGACGAGTTTATCTACCATGAAATGGTTACCCATGTTCCAATGGCAGTTCATCCAAATGTAAAAAATGTGCTGGTTATTGGCGCAGGTGATGGTGGAACCATCAGAGAATTGGTGAAATACGAAAGTATCGAACGAATTGATATGGTAGAGATTGACAAAAAAGTAACAGACATGTGTATGGAATACTTTCAGGAAACTGCCTGCGGACTTTCCGACCGGAGAGTGCATATGTATTTCGAAGAAGAATTACGATATGTAAGACAGCAGCATGATAAGTATGATTTGATTATTGTGGACTGTGCAGACCCTTACGGACCGGCAGAAGGATTGTTTACCAAAGAATTTTATGGTACTTGTTTTAAGGCATTGCATGAAGACGGAATTTTAATTAATCAGCATGAAAGCCCTTATTACAGCGAACATTCCAGAACAGTACAGAAAGCACATGCCCATATTCAGGCGGTGTTCCCATATAGTACGGTATATCAGTGTCATATTCCGTCCTATCCATCAGGACACTGGCTGTTTGGATTTGCCTCAAAAGCGTATGACCCGATTCGGGATTTGAAAGAAGATAAATGGAATAAACTTGGTGTGGAAACCAGATATTATAATACAGATTTACATAAGGGAAGTTTTTATCTTCCGAATTATGTTATGAAATTATTAGGAATGAAATAAGGAGAGAAAAACATGGGAAAAGCGTTAATTATCGGAGCTGGCGGAGTTGCCAGTGTAGTAGTTCATAAATGTTGCCAGAACAGTGAAGTGTTCGAAGAAATTTGTATTGCAAGCCGTACAAAATCAAAATGTGATGCTTTAAAAGAAAAATTAGACGGCGGAAAGACAAAGATTACCACAGCACAGGTGGACGCTGACAAAGTAGAAGAACTGGTTGCTTTAATTAATGATTTTAAACCAGATATTGTTATCAATGTGGCATTGCCATATCAGGATTTAACAATTATGGATGCCTGCTTAGAAACAAAGACCGACTACATGGATACAGCAAACTATGAGCCATTAGATACAGCAAAATTTGAATATAGCTGGCAGTGGGCTTACCGTGAAAAATTCGAAAAAGCAGGAATCACAGCATTGTTAGGTTGCGGATTTGATCCGGGTGTTACCGGTGTATTTTCTGCGTATGCAGCAAAACATTATTTTGATGAAATCAATTACATTGATATTTTAGATTGTAATGGCGGTGACCATGGTTATCCATTCGCAACAAACTTCAATCCGGAAATCAACATTCGTGAAGTATCTGCCAAGGGAAGCTACTGGGAAAACGGTGACTGGGTAGAAACAGAACCAATGGAAATCAAGAGAGTTTATAACTTCCCGGAAGTTGGAGAAAAGGATATGTATCTGCTTCACCATGAAGAACTGGAATCCTTAGGTATCAACATTAAAGGAATCAAGAGAATCCGTTTCTTTATGACTTTTGGACAGAGCTATCTGACACATTTAAAATGTTTGGAAAATGTAGGTATGACTTCCATCGAACCAATCGAATTTGAAGGAAAACAGATTGTACCATTACAGTTCTTAAAAGCAGTACTTCCAGACCCTGCATCTTTAGGACCTAGAACGGTAGGAAAAACAAACATCGGTTGTATTTTCCAGGGAAAGAAAGATGGAGAAGAAAAGACATACTATGTATACAATGTGTGCGACCATCAGGAATGTTATAAGGAAGTAGGCTCACAGGCGATTTCTTATACCACAGGTGTACCGGCTATGATTGGTGCTATGATGGTGATGACCGGAAAGTGGAAAAAACCGGGTGTATACAATGTAGAAGAATTTGATCCGGATCCATTTATGGAAGCGTTAAATAAATGGGGACTTCCTTGGCAGGAAGATTTCAATCCTGTGTTAGTTGATTAAAAATTAAGATAGGTTTGGCAACGAGGACGAAAAAAGAGTCCGGCAATTTATAAGAAGCCGCCGGACTCTTTTTTCATTGAGAAAGGAAAGTAACATGACAGAGTTTAATATTGATATTACGAATATTCCTACGCCATGCTATTTGGTGGATGAGAGGTTGTTGCAGAAGAATATGGAAGTGTTAAAGTCGGTGGCGGATAAAACCGGATGTCGAATTCTTTTGGCACAGAAAGCGTTTTCCATGTTTTCTATGTATCCAATGATGAGTAAGTATCTGGCGGGGACTACAGCCAGCTCTTTGTTTGAGGCGAAACTTGGAAAAGAGGAATTTGGTGGAGAAACTCATATTTTTGCACCGGCTTATAAAGAAAACGAAATGGATGAGATTATAAGCTTGTGCGACCATATCGTGTTTAATTCTTTTACCCAGTGGAAACGTTTTAAAGATAAGGTAATGGGTGCAAGAAAAGCAGGGAAAAAAATAGAATGTGGTATTCGTATCAATCCGGAATATGCGGAAATAGAAACAGATATTTACAATCCATGCTTTACCGGTTCTCGTTTGGGTACTACACTGAAAAATTTTGAAGAAGAATTGGATTTGGAAGGCATTGATGGACTTCATTTTCATACCATGTGTGAACAAAATTCCGATACCTTGGAACGTACTTTGAAAGTAGTGGAAGAAAAATTCGGAAAATATATGAAAGATATGAAGTGGATTAACTTTGGCGGCGGTCATCATATTACCAGAAAGGATTATGATGTGGAACGTCTGATATCCTGTATTAATCATATTCAGGACACCTATGATGTACTGGTTTATTTAGAACCGGGCGAAGCCACCGCATTAAATACCGGCTATCTGGTTGCCGAAGTTATGGAACTTTCCGAAAACGGAATGGATCTTGCAATCCTAGACACCTCCGCCGCATGCCATATGCCAGATGTGTTAGAAATGCCTTACCGCCCAGAAATCATCGGAGCCGGCAAACCAGGTGAAAAAGAATACACCTACCGCTTCGGCGGCCCAACCTGCCTGGCAGGTGATATCATAGGCGATTATTCCTTTGAAAAACCATTAGAAATCGGTCAAAAACTGATATTCACAGATATGTCCCATTATTCAATGGTAAAGAATAATACGTTCAATGGAATCAATTTGCCGACGATTTTAAGCTACAATGAAGTAGAAGGGATTAAGGAAATCAGACGATTTACTTATGAGGACTTTAAAGGGCGCTTGTCGTAGAATGTGTTGCGATTCAAGGATGGTGGTTGGGGGGACGCTCATAAGTTGGGCAACTTCTTCTTGGGAAGGCTGAGGCAACACTCCGGGAAACTAACTGTCAACTCCGACTAAGACTCGACCGAAAGCCGTCGAGCCTAAGTCTACGTAGACAGTGGATTTCCCCTCCGTTAAGAACGCCTCTTGAATCGCCTTCCCAAGAAGAAGTTGCCCAACTTATGAGCTGTTCTCGACAACCGCAAGCCTTGAATGGAACAAATTCTAAGGGATGCTGGCTGAAACAATTCATGGAATAATTAGTGAGCAAGTTATAACTAGCGGCTGTGTCAGTCCATGAAGCACTTTTGACGCAATTCAGTTTTGTATGGTTGCCAAAGCACAGCCCATGAGAGGGACGGAAAGTTCCGGTGCAGGCAGTCAGGAAACGTTTTTAGCGGAAGTGAAATCCAGCTTTTAGAAAGCACTTAGTGAGGAACCCTCTGGTGACGAACTTAGTGCGTCTTAAAACTTAGTTCACTGCAGCGTTGTTTTCCGCCTGCACCGGAACTTTCCGTCCCTCTCATGGGCGTACTGTCCACCATCCCCTCCGAATTGAACCAAAATGCCAATCTTTATTCAAAAAAAGTTTACACAACGTTCAAATTATGATATGCTTAAAAAGTGGGTGTCTATGAGTAATTGCTTGTAGACATGTTTGAAAGAATGCGGAAACGGGGAGAATTATGGTAAATGAAAATAAAATTAAGCTGATGACAAAGCTTGCGGTTTATGAACAGGGAGAAGGGAAAAAGATGCTTCCTGTGATGCAGTATTTTCAGAGTGATTATATTGTTTTTAATGTGATTAAGACAATTATTAGCGTAACAGTTGCGTATGCAATTATATTATTGATTGCCTGTGTGTTAAGTAGCCAGTATCTTATGGAAAATATTCATAAGTTGAGTTTAGAACAGCTGGCGGGAAGAGTGCTTTTTGGGTATATTTTGGTATTGGCAGTATATCTGACCATATCCTTGGTGGTATACACAAAGCGTTATACAGCAGCGAAGAAAAGTGTTAAGAAGTACTACAATCAGTTGAAAAAACTGAACGCTTATTATAACAATAAGGAATAAGATAAATTTGTTTAATGTGGGAGGAAATTACTAGATGTCAGGTTTGCTTGAATTGAGAGATAAACTGAAAGAATTTTACGGGAAAAATGAAATGTATATTACCCCGGTATTGAAATTCGTCCTTGCAGTGGTACTGCTTTTTTCCATTAATAATAAGATGGGATATATGACTGCTTTGGGAAATCCGATTGTGATTTTAGTACTGGCGTTAGTATGTGCGTTTTTGCCAACCAATACTACTGTGATAGTATGTTGTGTATATATTATAGCGAATGCTTATGCCCTTTCGGTGGAAGTAGCCGTTGTAGGAGTGATTTTAGTATTATTAATGTTTTTATTGTACTTTCGTTTTTCGCCAAAGGATGCCTGTGTGGTATTATTAGTTCCGTTGGCATTTGTATTAAAAATTCCATATGCAGCACCGGTATTAATCGGGCTTATGTCAACACCACTTTCCGTGGTTTCCATGTGCTTTGGAATTATTGTGTACTACTATGTAGTGTATGTTGGTGAAAATGCAGGTATATTATCAGCAGCAAGTGCTGATATGATTTCTAAAATAAGTATGATTTTTGAAAGTATGCTGTCCGACAAAATGATGATATTAATTTTAATTTCATTTATGGCAACCGTAGTGGTTACCTATTTGGTTAGAAGATTAAACATCGATTATGTGTGGAATACAGCAGCGATTGTGGGAATGTTAACCAATCTTTTGATTCTGTTGGTAGGAGAATTTATGCTGAATGCAACAAATGCCATTGCAGGTATGCTGATTTCCATGGTTGTTTGTGCTGTGATTGTATATGTAGCGCAGTTATTTGAATTCAGTGTGGATTACACCAGAACAGAATATGTACAGTTTGAAGATGACGAGTATTATTACTATGTAAAAGCAGTACCAAAGATGACAGTAACTGCATCTTCTAAGAAAGTACAGCGAATTAACCCACAGAAGAAATAGAGCAAATAGAGAAAAAATATGTGTGTAAGGAAGTGAAACTGTGGAGTTTTTAACTACATTTTATGAAAACAATTTATATTGGTTGTCTATGCCCAGTATTACAGTGATTGATATTGTGGAAATTGCTATTCTTGCATTTTTCGTGTATCAGATTCTTTTGTGGATTAAAAACTCAAAAGCATGGTTTTTATTGAAAGGCATTATCATTATTCTTGCGTTTGTAATGATTGCTGTAGTGTTCGAGATGAATACCATTTTATGGATATTTAAGAGCATAGTAAGCATTGGAATCACAGCGGTAGTAATTGTATTCCAGCCTGAATTGCGCCGTGCTTTGGAACAACTGGGAAGAAAGAAAATTCTTTTCGGCTGGTTTACCTTTGATAGTTCTAAAAATGCAGAAGAACGCTTTTCTGACAAGACAGTAAACGAAATTGTGAAAGCTTCCTTTGATATGGGAAAAGTAAAAACAGGGGCATTGATTGTAATTGAGAGAGAACTTTCTCTGGCTGAGTATGAAAGAACCGGGATTGAAGTAGATGCGCTGGTGAGTAGCCAGTTGCTGATTAATATTTTTGAACATAACACTCCTTTGCATGATGGTGCGGTGATTATCCGAGGCAACAGAATTGTATCTGCAACCTGTTATCTGCCATTGTCAGACAATATGGAGTTAAGCAAGGCACTGGGAACAAGACACAGAGCCGGTGTGGGAATTAGTGAAGTGACAGATTCCATGACTATTATTGTTTCCGAAGAAACAGGTCGTGTGTCCGTAGCTAATTCAGGAAAATTATATGTGAATTTAGAGCCGGATGAGTTAAAAGAAATGCTTCAGAAGGCACAGGATAAGGTAAGTGAAGATAAAAAGTTCAAATTGTGGAAGGGACGGCTGAAGAACCATGAAAAAGTGGATAACAAATAATACCGGGTTAAAAGTCGTATCTATAGTCTTTGCACTTATGCTATGGCTGATTGTTGTAAATATTGATAACCCTACTACGAAAAGAGAATTTACCAATGTGCAGGTAGAACTTACCAATGAGGATGCTATTACGGACAAAGAAAAAGTATGCTCCGTTATAGATAACAGTAATGTGATTACCATTACCGTGCGAGGTCCGCGAAATATTGTGGAATCTTTGAGTGCTTCGGATTTTAAGGCAACAGCTGATTTAAGAGAATTGACTGACTTTGAATTTGTGCCAATCGAAATCCAGCCTTTAAGATACAAAGACAAATTAACCAGTGTGGAAAGCCGCACGAAAAACGTAAAGGTAAGCATTGAGGAATTATCTGTAAAGCAGTTTGCAATTCGCGCAAGCGTTACAGGAACCCCGTCAGAAGGATACGCAGTGGGAAAGAAGATTTTGTCACAGAATATTGTGAAAATCAACGGACCGGCATCCATTATGTCAACCATCAACCGTGTTGTGGCGGAAGTCAATGTATCTGACATGTCATCGGATATCAGTACTCCGGTAAGCCTTACCGTATATGATGGAAATGATAAGGCTATCGACACTTCAAGATTGAAGTTAAGCGTAGACAGCGTTAATGTAAACGTAGAAATGCTGAAGACAAAAGAAGTGCCAATCCGTGCAGGAACGGTGGGAACACCGGCAGAGGGCTATCGTGTTATGGGCGATGTAGTCTGCGCACCGGAAACAGTTGTGATAGCAGCAAAAGAAAAAGTATTATCAAAAATTAGTGAGATTCGCATACCGGATGAGGCAATGGATGTCACAGAATTGAATGAAAGCTTTGAAAAGATAATTGATATCAGTGAATATTTGCCGGAAAATGTCACATTGATTAGCGAACCGGAATTTTTAGCAACGGTAAGCATTGAGAAGATGGAAAGTAAAGAAATGTATTATCCAATCACATCAATCGCTATCGAAAATTTAGCAGACAATTATAAAACTGTTTATACCAACTTTGATCCTTTAAAAATCCAGGTATGGGGAACCAAAGAAAAACTTCAGGATTTGGAAAATGCGGATATGACAGTTATGGTGGATTTGAGTAATATTGAAGAACCAGGAAATTACTCTGTTCCGGTGCTTATTAATTTACCGGAAGGATATACAGTGTTTGAAGAATATACAGTAGAAATACATGTATACGAAGGAACTTTAGATTATTCTAATATCGCAGCTCAGGCAACAAATACAGCCGGAGAAACCAATAACAAAAATAGTAATGAGGGCAATTCAGAAGAATAGTGCCTATGGAGGAAATTATGGGAAGATTATTTGGAACAGATGGTGTAAGAGGTGTTGCAAATGATGAGTTGACACCAAAACTTGCTATGGAATTAGGTCAGGCAGGTGCTTACGTATTAACAAAAGAAAATGCACATAAACCAACAATTATTGTTGGCTGTGATACAAGAATTTCCGGTGGAATGTTAGCCAATGCTTTGATGGCAGGGATATGTTCTGTAGGAGCCAATGCAGTATATGTGGGTGTAGTACCTACACCGGCAGTAGCCTATTTAACAAGAACTTATGGTGTAGATGCAGGAGTTGTTATTTCTGCATCCCATAATCCGGTAGAATTTAACGGTATTAAGTTCTTTAACAGTGAAGGTTACAAGTTGTCCGATGAATTAGAAGACGAAATCGAAGCTTTGATTCATAACGGCATGGAAGGTGTTACTTTCCCAACTGGTAAAGATGTTGGAAAAGTAAAATATCGTATGGATGCCAGTGAAGATTATATTACATTTGCAAGAAACGCGGTAAATGTAGATTTGACAGGTATGCGTATGGTTGTAGATTGTGCGGAAGGTGCTTCTTATTACACTGCTATTGAAACTTTAAGAGAATTAGGTGCAGATGTAGTGCCAATTCATGCTAATCCAGATGGAACAAACATCAATGATAAATGCGGTTCTACCCATATGGAAGAACTAATGCGCCGTGTAGTAGAAGAAAAAGCAGCCGTAGGTCTTGCATTTGATGGAGATGCTGACCGTCTTCTTGCAGTGGATGAACTGGGAAATATGGTAGATGGTGACCAGTTAATGGCAATTTGCGGAAACTATATGAAGTCACAGGGAAAATTGAAGAAAGATACCATTGTGGCAACCGTTATGAGTAACCTTGGCTTCTTCCTGATGGCAGAAGAAAAGGGAATTACCGTTGATAAAACAAAAGTTGGTGACCGTTATGTGTTAGAGCATATGAAAGAAATTGGCGCAAACATTGGTGGAGAACAATCCGGGCATATTATTTTGTTAGATGAGAATACTACTGGTGATGGGTTATTAAGTGCCCTTCATTTGTTGGAAGTTATGGTAAAAACCAAAAAGCCTTTATCAGAGTTAGCAAAGGTTATGGAAGTGCTTCCACAGGCCTTGATTAATGCCAAAGTTCCAAATGACAAAAAAGAAAGCTATATGGAATATCCGGAAATTGCAAAAGCTATCGAAGAACTGGAACAGAAGTTTGCAGGCAAAGGCAGAGTCTTAATCAGACCATCCGGTACAGAACCACTGGTGCGTGTTATGATTGAAGGAAAAGACCAGAAAGTTATTGAAGAAGAAGCTAAAAAGCTGGCAGATTTGATTGTTAAGATAATTGCTTAAGGTACATAGAACTTAAGATAAATAGAAATGGAGGAAATGCCAATATGGTAAGCCAGAAAGTTGTAATAAAGAACCCAACAGGGTTACATTTGCGCCCGGCAGGCGTTTTATGCAAAGAAGCAATGAAATATAAGTCAGTTACTACCTTTACATTCCGTGAAAATACAGCGAATGCAAAAAGTGTATTAAGTGTATTAGGAGCCTGTGTAAAGAATGGTGATGAGATTGAATTTGTATGTCAGGGTGAAGATGAAGAAGAAGCTTTAAAAGGGCTTGTTGAGGCAGTGGAATCCGGACTTGGAGAATTTTAAGAAAACAGGCAGTAGTCGTAAAATCAGCCACGCATTGCGTGGCTGTAGTTCATTTCAGGTATTGGAAATAAGAAAGGGAAACCGTTTTGAAAAAACTATGGAAATTTTTGAAAGAGCATAAGAAGGAAACTGTGATAGGTTATGTAATCTTGTGTCTGCTTTATATGATAATTCAAATAGTAAGACCGAGAAGTGCACAATATATTGGATTATTTTCAGTGAAAAAAATAGTGATGCATACCTTGATTTTTCTATGTGTTGGCGTGGCATTGTACTCTATTACATTTATGGAGGGAAAAAATACTCCGAAACCAAAGAAAATAAAAATATTGTCCAGCCTTCAAAAAATATGGGATAAATACCATAAATTGATTGGGATGGCTCTTGTGCTGTTTGTGACACTTTACGGTTGTCTGTATGTATACAGAACGGATATCAGAGTGGCAATGAATACCACAAACGATGTGGTGATTTCATCGGTAGGAACCGGAAAAATCAATATTTCCGATAAGGTAAAGACCATCACGCAGGAGTTTACTACCACAGAGCAGGAATTGATTGGAATTTCACCGGCATTTTTTATGGAAAATCCGGCGGCAGACAGAACCGGTGCCATAGAAGCGGTGATATATAAGAATAACCAGACAGAAATAGCCAGAGCAACCATTGATATATCTGAAATAGATAACGGATTTAGTTGGAAAATTATGTTTGCTGAAAAGGAAACTCAGGCGAATAGTCAGACTTACACGTTGCAGCTTACCTTTCCTGAAAATATAGCCCAGTATGATATGTCAATGGCAGTAACCAACGAAGATAGTGAAAAAGCGGTGGTAAATGAAAAAGAAGCCAAATATGGACTGTATTTAAAGGGACATATTGAGTTAAATCATTTTGTGCGACCATACTTTTTAGCAATCTGCGGTATTTTGGCAGTGTTTAGTGTGCTGATGTATTATCTGTTTTTTATTAAAAAAGCTGGTTTGGAATGGTGCGCTTTCTTTAGTATTCTGGTTGTGGGCGGTATTTATGGATTTTTGATTACTCCATATATGGTACCGGATGAAGAAACCCATATTGATATGGCATACCGATATGCAGATATTATCATGAATACAGGAAATACAGATGATGCTCATTGTTTGAAACGAGTGGAAGATGCACAAAAAATGTTTCTTTCTGATCCGGATTTAAGCAATTATCGTTATGTATATCAGAATATAGGAAAGATGGCAGAGAACACAGAAATCGTTGATGCAGAAGCAACTGCAAATTCCGGAGCTTATCTGTTTATGCATTTTCCGGGTGCTGTGGGAATTGTGTTGGCAAGAATCCTTCACTTAGGATACGTGCAGCTTCTTTATCTGGGACGGTTCCTTGGACTTTTGGTATTTGCACTGGCGGTATTCTTTGGAATGAAGAAACTTCCTTTTGGAAAAGCAACGCTGTATGTTTTGGCAATGCTGCCAGTTACGTTGCAGCAGGCAAATTCCTTTTCTTATGATTCCATATTATTTTCTGCGGCTCTTTTGTATTTATGCTATATTATTTCTATGGCATATTCAGAAGAGGATATTAAGGGAATGGATATTATTATCTGCAGTATTTTAGGCGTTGCAATTATTTATTGTAAAAGCGGAGCGTACACACCGTTGGTATTTGCGTTTTTGTTGATTCCAATGAAAAAATTTGCATCCAAAGCAGCTTATTACAGCTTTATGGGAAGTATGAGCGGTGCGTATTTACTGGGATTTCTGGTGAAAAATGTAAAAGTGGTAAATGCTTCTGTAGAAACCACCAATAAAGTTATGGGAATTGCAGATGCCATTACCATACCAAACTACAGTTTAAGCTACATTTTGCAAAATCCGGTGGTGTTGTTTGACGTGGTAAATAACACCATAGCAGATAAGACGGACTTTTATGTTCAGTCCATGTTAGGGCAGCACTTAGGCTGGATTCAGGTGGAACTGGCAAATGTGTTAGTAATTGCCTTTGCAATTATTTTGATGCTTTCTGCATTTCGTGCAAGAGGTGAAAAACAGTATGTTACCACCGGAAATAAATGGTGGATTTTGGTGATTACCTGTGCAAGTGCGGCATTGGTATTGTTGGGAATGTTGGTGTCATGGACACCAATCACCTATGTGTCCGTGGAGGGCGTACAGGGAAGATATTTCTTCCCAATCCTTTTACTGGGACTTATGATGCTTCGAAATTCTAAAATTATTTTTGATAAAAATGCAGATAGAGCGGTTGCTTATGCAGGATATGCAACAACAGTGATTGCAGCATTTTGTTTTATACATGTGGTGCTGTAGATTTGAAATGTTTTTAAGTAGGAGATATCCATGAACGATAAAAAAAGACTGTTTATTAATTTAACAGCTCAGATTATGGCATTTGCCGTAAATATGGGGGTAAGCTTTATAGTTACCCCGATTATTGAAGAAATAAGTACAGAATTAAGTGGTTTTGTGGGACTTGCCAATAATTTTATTACTTGCGCCCAGATTGTGGTGTCAGCGTTAAATACCATGGCAAGCAGATTTATTACCATTCATATTCATAAAAAAGATGAGCAGCAGGCAAATGAATACTTTTCCTCTGTGTTTTTCGGGAATTTGCTGATGGCTTGTGTGTTCCTGATACCAATGCTTACCTTGATTGTTTTTGTAAATAAGTTGTTTCAGGTACCGGATTTATATGTAACAGATATTAGAATTTTGTGGTTTTTCCTGTTTGCGAACTTCTTTGTAAGTATTATTGGCTCGGTGTTTGGAGTGGCAACTTACTGTAAAGACAGACTGGACTTAACTTCCATTCGTACAATTCAGGCAGAAGTGATTCGTGTGGTGTTTTTAGTAACTGCCTACAATCTCTTTCCGAAATACATTTGGTATATTGGAGTGGCATCACTGTTGCATACCACATACCTTACCTTGTCAAATATTCAGTTTACCAAACGCCTGTTGCCGGAAATACATATCAAAAAGACGTATTTTCGATGGAAAAAGGTTTGGGAACTGGTGTCCTTGGGACTTTGGAATTCTCTTACAAGGTTAAGTCAGGTATTGTTAGATGAGCTTGATATTCTGATTTCTAACCTGTTTATTGGTGCAACAGCCATGTCTGCGTTGAGCGTGGCAAAAACAGTTCCTACAGCCATTTCCGGGTTGATGGGAACCATTGTGGGGGTATTTTCACCCCAGATAACCATTGCATATGCCAAGGGAGATAAGAAAGAGTTAGTAGAGATTATTAAAAGCTCCAACCGTATTATGATTTTTTTGATGAGTATACCGATTGCTTTTGTTACCGCTTACGGAGATATTTTCTTCTCCTTATGGGCAAAAGAACGTGACCCTCACCAAATGCATATATTGGCAATGTTAGGCATGGGAGTGCTGTATGTGAGCATGAGTATTCAGGTGCTGTATCATGTATTTATCATTACCAAGAAAGTAAAAGCAAATTCCATTGTAATGATTATATCCGGTGTATTGTCCACTTCCCTTGTATTTATTCTGTTAAATACCACAAACCTTGGGTTATACGCCATTGCGGGTGTCAGCACAGTGCTGGGACTTTTGCGTAACTTGATTTTTACGCCAATTTATGCAAGCAAATGTTTGGAATTGAAATGGACCACCTTTTATGGGGATATTTTTACCGGCTTGTTCTCCATTGGAAGTATCAGTCTGGTAGGTGTTGCTTCCCGACTTATTTTCCATATTGACAGCTATTTTTCATTGATTGGTGTTGGAATTTTGGTAGGAATCATTGCATTAATTATGAATTTCTTTATTATTTTAAAAAAGAACGATAGAAAAATTGTATTAGATAAAGTTTTAAGACGTGGGTAAGAAAATGAGTGGTATCGTAGAAAAAATAAAGCAAAATGAAAAACTGTACCGATTCTTAGTGGGAATCGCCAGAAAGCAGGAACATTTCAAAAATGATGTGCTGGCAAAAGCGGTATGGGCTGTGTGTGTTAAATTCCCATTGCAGGAAGATAAAGTGTATCTGACAAACTTCAATGGCAGGGGCTTTGCAGACAATCAGAAATATATTGCACAGGAACTGATGCAGAGAGAAAAAGCTTACAAATTAGTGTGGTTGTTGCAAAATCCTAAGAATCAGCAGCTTCCGGAAGGCATCACTCCTGTAAAGACGGGAACTTTTCGAGAAATATACCATATGGCAACTTCTAAATATTGGATTAACAATGTGCGGTTTAACCAGTATTTTAAGAAACGTAAGGGACAATATTATATTCAGACATGGCATGCCGGACTGGGATTTAAGCGGATTGAAAAGGATGTGGAGGACACCTTAAGCAAAGAATACATTGCCATGGCAAAGAAAGATTCTGCAGCGATTGATTTGATTGTGTCTAACGGTCCTTTTATGACAAACCATTTTAAGCGAATTTTCTGGTACGATGGAGAATTTTTGGAAAAAGGCCATCCGAGAAACGATATTTTCTACACTGCAGGTGAAAAGGAAAAGGCTGAGATTTATAAGCGGTTAGGTATACCTAATTATGTGAAAACAGTATTGTATGCGCCTACCTTTCGTTCCGATTATGGCTTGTCTGCTTACAACATGGATTATGAACGTGTGATAAAGGTTTTGGAAAAGAAATTTGGTGGAGAATGGAAGCTTTTGGTAAGACTTCATCCGAATTTGTTTGATAAATTTGATGCGTTGAATTTGAACAGTGAACATATTCAAAATGTGTCATCCTACAGCGATATGCAGGAGCTATTGTTTGCAGCGGATGTGATGATTACTGATTTCACATCTGCCATGTTTGAATTTGCTATTATGGACAAACCGTGCTTTTTGTATGCTTCTGATTTGGAAGAATATATGAAAGAGCGAGGCTTAATTACCTTAGACCAGGTGCCGTTTCCAAAGACCGATACCAATGATGGTTTGGAAGAGATTATTATGGAATATGAGCCGGGAGGGTACTTTAAGCGGGTGCATGAATTTATGGATGATAAATGCTGCGACCGCGGTATTGGCGCAAAATCAGTGGCAGACTGGATGGAGGAACATTAATTATGGATATGGAATTGGCAAAAAGAGCAGTGATTTCCCTTCCGAAAATCATTGCCTACAAAATAAAGTTTGGGGTTAGATTTCACGCTCCAATGATTCATGCTTTAGGAAGACATTCCTATATGGTAATCAAGAAAAATGCAGCAGTAACCGTAGGAAAAGAACTTGTTACCAGAGATAATTTTAACCTTCGGGCGGAAAGTGGAGAAATTTTCATTGGCGATAAATGCTTTTTTAATACGAATTGTTCCATTACCGGTATGGAGAAAATTGTGATAGGGGAAGGATGTCAGATTGGAAATAATGTAGTCATTGTGGATCACAATCACACAAAGGATTTCAGCGGTTACACGACAGCACCGGTGACGATCGGTGCAAAAGTATGGATCGGAGCAAACTGTGTAATCCTGCCGGGCAGTGTGATTGGTGACGGTGCAGTAATCGGTGCCGGCAGTATTGTAACCGGAGAAATTCCGGCAAATACAACCTATTACAACAGACGTGAGAAAGTTATGGTGGAAAAATAATGATATCGATAATAGTTCCTGTGTATAACTGTGAAGAAAATTTAGAGCGTTGTGTACAAAGTATCTTAAATCAGACGGAAAAAGATTTAGAAGTGATTCTGGTAGACGACGGTTCCACAGACACATCAAAAGCTCTTTGCGATAAGTTTGCAGAAGAAAACAGCAATGTAAAGGTGATTCATCAGGAAAATGACGGCGTATCCAAGGCAAGAAATACCGGAATTAAGGCAGCGAAAGGCGAATACATACAATTTGTGGACAGCGACGACTATTTAGACACAGAAATGTGCAAAACTATGAAAGAAATCATAGAAAAAGACCAGTCAGAGCTGGTAATCGCAGGTTTTCATCACTGGTATTTAGGAAAAGACGTAATAAAATGTCCAAGCAAGCAACTGACATCACCAACCGACATGAAAACCTTCGGAACGGCATTTCTAGAGCTATACGAACAAGGCTTTCTAAACATGCCATGGAACAAGCTCTACAAAAAAGAAAAAATAAAGGACGATTTCCCGGAAAAACTAAGTTTGGGAGAAGACCTGCTGTTTAACTTAAATTACCTAAAACAGCTAAAAACCACAGAAACCATATCCTTTACCACCGCCCCTCTGTACAACTACATACAAGAGCGAGGCAAAACCAACCTCTCCTCACAAAAAAGAGAAAACAAACTCCAAATAGCCCAACAAATCTGCCAAACCACCGAAGATTTCTACCACAAAACCTTGAAACTGAGCGGAAAAGAAGAAATCATCCATTCCCGAATGATATCCGAGTTCCTATGTGACCTAACCGAATCCGTCTACGACAAAACAACAACCTACCAAACCTTCCACCAAACAGCAACCCAATACACCACCGCCCCCTACACCAAAACGATCAACCAAAACATAACCAACCTACCCCCAGACCTAAAACTGCTGAACGTATTTTTCAAAAAAGGTAGCATTAGAACTTTATGGCTTTTATGTCACCTGCGAAAATTAGCGTTAAACATGCTTGCTAAGTTCAAAAGCTAGCATTTATTTAACCCATTTCACTAAATGGCAGTTGAAGCCAACGCGCAGAACCTTTTTTCGTCCCGTTCGCCACCACCCCCATTATCGAAAGGAGCAAACAAATGCAAGATTTAATCACCCTCATAGTCCCAATCTACATGGTAGAACCCTACCTAAACAGATGCATAAAATCCCTAGTAACCCAAACCTACCAAAATCTGGAAATCATTTTGGTAGATGACGGTTCCAAAGATAATTGTCCTGCTATTTGCGATGCGTGGGCAAAGAAGGACTCTCGAATTCGTGTGATTCACAGAAAAAATGGTGGTCTTTCAGCGGCAAGAAACAGCGGAATTGATGCAGCTAAGGGAGAATATCTGGCATTTGTGGATTCTGATGACTTTGTATCGGAAGAATTTATAGAAACGCTGTATCAGGCTTGCAAACAGACAGGAAGCCTGATTGCTCAGTGCCGTTATGAATATGTAGATGGTGACAAAATGACAAAAGATAAGGAAGAAGTTACAGAGCCAATGGAAGTTTATTCTGGTAAGGAAATGATTAAAGGAATGAGCTGGCGTGATGGTGCTTATAATGTGGTGGCGTGGAATAAACTGTATCACAAAAGCCTATTTGAAAGTGTCAGATATCCCAAAGGACGGATTCACGAGGACGAAGCAACCACTCATAAGCTGTTTTATCAGGCAGAAAGGGTAGCCTTTGTATACCGCTTTTTGTATGGATATTATACCGGAGGAACCAGCATTACCAGAGATAAATTTTCAAAGAAACGTTTGGACTGGGAGTGGGCAGTGAGAAATCGTCTGATTTTCTTAAAAAATAGACAAGAAACGGAAATATTGATTCCCATGTACAAAATATACATGGACGGTACGATAGATTTGTATTACAAGACCAAAGAATTGCTGCGGGATAGGAAAGCAGCAGGCGAACTAAAGAAACGGCTGCGAAGTACATACAAAGAATTAATAAAATATGGCGAAACGCCTTTAAAAACAAGAATTGGCTATCGGATTTTCTTGGTAAGTCCGATACTTTATAAGAAATTATTGGGAAAGTAATGGGAGAAAAATATGTTAAGTGTAATTGTTCCCGTGTATAACGTGGAAAAGTATCTGAAACGATGTGTGGAAAGTATTTTGGCGCAGACAGAGCGGGATTTGGAGATAATACTGGTAGATGATGGTTCTACGGATAATTCCGGAAAGCTTTGCGATGAATATGCAGAAAAATATGGGAGAGTTAAGGTCATACACAAGGAAAATGGCGGGCTGACATCTGCGTGGATAGCAGGCGCAAAGGTATCCAAGGGTGATTATTTAGGCTTTGTAGACAGCGATGACTGGATTGACATGGACATGTACAAACGCATGTACAAAAAGGCAAAAGACCACAATGCAGATATGGTATTGTGCGGCTTGGTAAAGGAATTTGAAAATGAAAAACGTAAGAAAACTTATTTGACTGACCGGCTGACAAAAAGCTTCTATGATGAAAAAGCAATCAAGAAAGAAATTGTTCCGGTATTTTTGAACGATGGAAGTTTTGACAGTCGTGCAATTCCGGCTTCCAGAGCCATGAAATTATACCGCCGGGAAATAATTATGAATAATATTAAGTATTGTAATGACGAAGTGAGCATTGGCGAAGATTTGGTCATCACATTTGCATCGTTTATCGATACAAAATCAATCTACGCGATACATGATTATTATCCATACCATTATTGGATTAACGAAAGTTCTTTAACCGGAAAACACGACAGACATTATCTGGATAAGCTAATTGTTTTGAGAAACCAGTTAATGAAAATCAATGAGATAAAAGCTGTTTACGATTACAGCCAGCAGATTATCAATGATTTCTTGTTTTTAACGATAATGTGTATTAAAGAAGAAATCCATAAAAACAAAGAGGACAAGCCAAAGCAGGTGATACGAAGAGTTCGTGAAATCTGCGAAAACGAATATGTGAAGGAAGCTTTGGAAGAATATCATATGCCAAAGCTGATGCTTACAGGAAAATTGTTTGTTTTTATGATGAAGCATAAGATGTATTGGCTTTGCTATTGGGCGGTGAAGATGGTGTTTCGCTAAGAAAAAAGGAAGTACAGAACGTATGGAAAGCAAGTATGTTTCGATTGTAATTGCGAATAAAATACGTTAAAATAGTAGGAGTTAACGGTATTTCGTAATGTGCTTGTGAAATGGAAAGGGATATTAAATGGAATTAAAAATCAAAAACTTTGCGAAAATTAAAGAAGCGAATATTATTGTTGATGGAATAACAGTAATTGCTGGGGAAAATAATACAGGAAAAAGTACGATTGGAAAAATATTATTTTCACTATTTAATTCATTATCTAATGTAGATGAAAAAATTTTTGAAGAACGTTTAAGAGAAATCGAAAGCACAAATAGAATGATAATACAAAATTATATTGTAGATGCTGAAATTCCAAGAAGTATATTATCTCGTTCTGTAGTAAGTTGTACAAGAAAAATCAGTATTGAAATTAAAAAAGAATTGGACACAAATTCTTTTATTTCTAAAGAAATTCTTTATGAAATTGTAGAGAATGCAGTAGAATCGTTGCTTAATGTAAGACAAGGTAAAATGATTGATGATTGGTCAGAGATGCTGGAAGAAATTTGTGAGAATATTGATGAAATATTGAATTTACCAGAAAAAAATATTATGTTAGAGATTGTTTCAAGATATTTTGACAGGGTATTTCATTCGCAGATTCAGCCGTTGGCAAGTGAGAGGAACGCAGAAACAGTATTATCTGTAGAGATACAAGGCAAAAAAGAGAATTTGTTTTTTGAAAATAATTATTGTAAAGAACTTGAGGATAACATAAAAATTGTTCATAAAGCCATATATATAGGAAATCCTTTTGTTATAGATGAACTGTCAGACTATGGATATACCACCACGAATCCTATGGATGAATTGCTTGGAGATTTATTAACAAGCAGTACTCAAAAAGGAGTCATGGATGGGGTAATTGAAACAGTGAGAGCAAAGGAAAAATTAAACGATATATATAAAACGTTGCAAAGTGTTGTAGATGGTGAAATTCTATTTAATCAAAGTAACGATGAATACTACTTGAAAAGTCAGGAATTTGATGAGCCAATATCGTTTCATAATTTATCTACCGGTTTAAAATCATTTGTAATCTTGAAAATGCTTCTTGAAAATGGAGGGCTAAAGAACAAAGATGTAGTAATTTTGGATGAACCGGAAATTCATTTGCATCCGCAGTGGCAAATTATTTATGCAGAATTAATTGTTTTATTACAAAAACATTTTGAACTTTCCGTGGTTGTAACTACTCATAGTCCATATTTTGTAGATGCAATTAATTTGTTTTCATGCAAATATGGAACTGATGGTAACGTTAATTACTATTTGTCATCTAATACGGAGGGTGCAGTAACAATGGAGTATGTGACTGAAAACATTGATTCTATATATAAAAAAATGGCTTCTCCTATACAGATGTTAGATACTTTAAGGTATGAATTAAACAATAATTGAAAGGTAATATAAATGACAGAAGAAATAATTAATGAACTACCCGCCAAATTGAAGGATTGTATTTGTACATTGAAGAAGTCTTCGATGGATACTACAAATAAAAATCCAATGTGTGAAAGTAAGCTTAAAGTTGTTAATTTTGATAGAATACCTAAAGAATATGCACGTGGGAGAGGTTGGAGTGGTATTCCAAAATCTAATGATGCATTATATATTGATGTTCAAGGAAAATGGTTTTTTATTGAATTTAAGAATGGAACAATTCATAAAGATGAAATATATAGAAAATTGTATGATAGTTTGATAATACTGATTGAATGGGGAATTATTCCGGATTTTGATTTTGTTAGGGAAAATATAAATTATATTTTAGTTTACAATGAAGGAAAATATGGAAAAATTCAACAAGCACCGGCTCGTAATCAAACCTATGGTTATTTTATGAATTTGGCTAATCAAGAAGAAAGACTTTTTGATATCGATAAATTTGAAAAATATTTGTTTAAGGAAACGCATACGTATACGCAAAATCAATTTGAATATAATTTTGTTCGACCAAAAGAGGAGGAAGAGAGAAGGCAACTAATTTGAAATTATTAAATGATATAGTGTAATGTTTAGATATGCAAATATCCGTCCAATCGAATTGAAACGTGAACGGATATTGCGCTTTAATCAATGTAGGTTAGTTGGTAGGATTTAGGAGGATGGAAGATGCGATATATTGAAACGGATAGATTGATTTTGAGAAGATATTATGAGAAGGATTTAGAGGATTTGTATGAGTATCTGTCAGATGCAGATGTTGTTCAGTATGAACCATATAAGCCAATGGATATGGAAGAAGTGAAGGGGAACCTTGAGTGGAGAATTTCAACAGATGAAATGATTGCAGTTGAACTAAAAAGCAATGGGAAAATGATAGGAAATGTGTATTTGGGAAAAAGGGATTTTGAGGCTCTTGAAATAGGATATGTATTTAATAAAAAATATTGGGGACAAGGGTATGCAAAGGAGAGTTGCATGGAACTGATTTCAGCAGCGTTCTCCAATGGAGTACATAGAATTTTCGCAGAATGTGATCCGGAAAATCAGAATTCATGGGAGTTGTTGGAAGCATTGGGTTTTGAAAGAGAAGGACATTTAAAAAAGAATGTGTATTTTTGGAAAGATGACAATGACATGCCGATTTGGAAGGATACATATATTTATACGAAATTGAATGAGGATTAATTTTAGCGTATGGACTAGCATATATTAAAAGAGGTGTCGGTGTGGAATGGATTAATGTTTTTGGATTAGGTTTCATCGTTATTATTATGATTCCGAATATTATATATGCAATTAAATGTAAAGATGGTTTTGAAAACAAATGGAATAACAGATTGGTGGAAATAGTAGAACAAATTGGCAGATTTGGGTGTTTTGGATTTATGATAATTAACATTCCGGGAACATGGTTTGGCTGGTGGTCTGACGAGGCATTTGCAGTTTACTTTATCATAGATGTTTTGATGGTATTACTGTATTGTGTAATCTGGGTTATTTGCTGGAAAAGAAATACAGTTTTTAGGGCATTGGCACTTTCGGTTATTCCCTCAGTATTGTTTTTGTTTAGTGGAATTATGAGTAGGTCGGTTCTATTGATGGTGTCATCAATACTGTTTGCTCCAAGCCATATTGCAATTTCCTATAAGAATGCTAAATAAAGTATCATATTTGTGTTGGGCATAAAGTTATTGGTACAGAGAAAACAATAAATTGGGATTTAAGGAGTTGCTTATGAAAATAGAAAATAATGAAAAACAGAACAATAAAGAACAAGATAATTATATGGAAGTTGGAATGAACTATGGCATGGGGGTTGGTAGTGCAGTCATGAGTATTCTGTTTGCGTTGGGGCAATATGGTTGGGGCATTTTTGCGATTTGGGCTGGACTTTTGACTGGTATGCTTATTGGATTAGCAATTAAAAAAAAGAAGTAAACAAATCCCAAGTTTCTAGGTTGGAACAGTAAAATATGAATTTTCTTAAGAGTAAGGAAGTAAGTAATATGGGTATATACAAGTCAGATAAAGGTAAAGAAGCAATTTTACAGGTGTTCCTTTGCTTGTTTTTCATGCTGGAAATGCTACTACAGCATATAATTTATTGGCATGTGATCTCCTGATGAGGGATTTTCATATTTATGCGATTGATACTATCGGGCATCCTGGAAAAAGTGCAGAAGTTAGTTTATCACCTAATAATTATGATTATGGGAAATGGGTAGCTGAGATAATTGAAACACTTGGTTATGAGAAAATTTCTTGCTTTGGAGGTTCATTTGGTGCAGGAATAATTGCTAAAACAATGTGTGTTGTTCCTCATAAGATGGAAAAGGTTGTATTGTATGTTCCTTCTGGAATAAGTAATGCTCCTTCGCTTAGTAGTATGAGTATGATGATTCCGATGATTATGTATTGGATTACGCACAGGGACAAATGGTTAAGAAAATGTATGTTGCCTATGGCTGTTGTAGAAGAAAATATTACTGATGATATTTATGAAACGGCAAAAATGAGTATTGATTTTTCAAAAGTAAAGACTGGAATGCCAAGCAATGTGAAAGCCGAAGATATGAAAAAATGTAAGGCTCCGACATTGGTTATGGCGGCTGAAATGGATTGTTTATTCCCTGCCAAGCAAGTGATACCTAGAGCAGAGAAAATAATAGATAATTTGGTATAAAGGAGAAACAAATATGAAACTTAGGAAATATAGGCAAGAAGATTCAGCAACTATATGTAGTTGGATTCAGGATGAAAAGAGCCTATATCAATGGTCAGCGGACAGGATAGGAAAGTTTCCACTTATGGATGATGATTTAAACAAAGATTATGAGCCAGTAATTTCAAGTGACAAGTTTATACCATTGAGTGCTGTTGATGAAATGGATAATGTTGTGGGGCATTTATTTATCAGATATCCTGATGAAACCGATAACAGCACAGTCCGTTTTGGCTATGTAATTGTAAATCCTGCAATGAGAGGATGTGGAAAAGGAAAAGAAATGTTGCGATTGGCAGTTGAGTATGCGAGAAATGTGTTAAATGCTTCTAAAATTACATTAGGAGTATTTGCGAATAACGATAGTGCAAGACATTGTTACGAAGCAGTTGGCTTTCGTTCCATTGGAAAAATTGAAACCTATAAAATGTCCATTGGTGAATGGGAGTGTATAGAAATGGAGTTGTGCAGATAGATTTCCGATGGTATTGCAGGAGGATGAGATGGAAAAGAGAAAAATATTATCATATGAACCTTGGTTTTTCATTTTCTTTGGTATATTTCATTTACATAGAATATGGGGATTGATAGATAGGAATTCTTACGCTAAGTTTTGGCTTGGAGTGTTAGAAAAAAAGGGTATATTTTATTTTGGGTTAATGGGAATATTAGCAATACTTTGTATTTTGGGCATTATTACCTTTTGCAAAAATTGGTATAGTAATTACTGGTGGAGATGGATATACATTTTTGGAGGTGTCTATGTATTATTCGATTTGTTTGCTATTGCAATTAGATTGGAAATTTGGCACAAACTTTTATTGTGGATGTATGATGTGAATTCACAGTATTGGATTGCATTATGGTCTTCATTTATATTGCTGGGTGGTTTCATATTTGTGTTGGGCATAAAGTTATTGGTACAGAGAAAATAATAGATTGGAATTTTACAGCGAGGAAGATATGGCTGATTTGTATTGGATAAAAGTAAAGGATGTTTGTAAGGGAGGTCTTTATGACTCTGATGTCTAAAATTCAATCAAATTAAGAGGTTTCATAGGGAGATGAATTTTATTTAAGTGAAGTCCGAAGGGGGAAAAAATGGAAAACTTGAAAACATTGAATGTCTGAGCATTGAGTCTATTCTCTATGTGCCGATGACAGCATGGGAAAGGTTGCATAATGAGGCTAGCATTGAATATCCGCATGAATCTGAATTGAGTTATGAAACATATAGCAATAAAGAAGGTTGGGAAAGTAGTCCTTTGAAACAGTCTTTTGGATGGGTTGTATGTCAGGAATCAGGGGAGAGTGGAAATCAAAAGCTTTATAGAAGTATGTAGCTGGCTTACAATTATTGTATAAAACATTGTCCAATCGGTTCTGTTGTTTCGGTTTATGTGGATCCGCAAAATCCTGAGCATTATTTTGTGGATGTGGATTCTGCTCGTACTGATAAAGAGCAGTTTCAAAGATGGACAAAATTTGACGTTAGGAGGAGAATGGGATGTTAATTTTAACAATTGAAGCAATTGTGTTATGTGTTATGTTTTCGGTTATGGTATATATAATGTCACAAGAACCATTAAAAACATTATATAATTACCCGCCGAAAATACAAGAACGAGTGAAATCTTTAGAAATGTATAAGGACAAAATACCAACAACTCAAAAGAAGGTAGTAGTTAAAGTTACTTTTTTGATAGTAGTTATTGTGATTATCAGTTTGATTCTCAGATATGTAAATGGATATACTACTTTTATGGAAGGCTTTGGATATGGATTTCTGCTTTGGACTATTGTAAATATTTATGATGCAGTTATTATAGATATTTGTTGGTTTTGCCAAAATCCGAGGTTTGTGTTTGAGGGAACAGAGGATATGGTTGCAGAGTATAACGACTATTGGTTTCATATCAAAAAAAGCCTAAAAGGTGAAGTGATTGCACTTGTTGTTTGTGCGGTTGTGGGTGTAGT
>CAYVCL010000048.1:0-24394 GCA_964450185.1 uncultured Lachnospiraceae bacterium
CATGACATTTCGTTTTTTGCAAAAAGCACTTAAATGTTATCTAAATGACATTGGGTGTTAGTCCCGTATACCGATGCAGCAGGTGTCATCATACCAGTTACAATATTTGCATTATATTTAAAACAAAAGAAAAAAGAGCAAATAAGAAACTGGATATGGATAGGTTGCCTTATATTTATAGGATATTATATAAAACCGCAAACAATTATTATAGGAATTGCAATTATTTTAATAGAGGCTATAAAATCTTTTGAAAGAAATAAGAAAGAGAACCTAATGTTCTTAAAAAAAATATGCATATGCTTGATTACAATTATATTATTCGGAAATATTTATCAACATCTAGTTATTCCTAATACAGGTTTTGAACTGAATCAGGAGTGGGAATTGGGAGCAGAGCATATGCTGATGATGGGACAAAATTCAGAGAGAAATGGTGTATATTCGGCAGATGATATGGCATTTAGCATGTCTATTGCAACAAAGCAGGAACGAAAAGAGGCAAATAAAGAAAAAGCAAAAGAGCGTATTCAGACAATGCTGAAAGAGGGTACATTTCTGAGTCATCTTCAAAAGAAGGCTTTAGTAAATTTCAATGATGGTACTTTTGCGTGGGGAAAAGAAGGAGAATTTATTAAAACAGAATACTCAGATCGGAATCAGTTTGTAAGTCCATTTTTAAAAAAGATTATTTACCCTTCAGGAGAATACAGAAAATTTGCTTCTACGTTTAAACAAATAATGTGGTTGACAATTTTATTTTTTTGTATGGGTGTTGTATTTTTTGTAAAAAGCGATTCTTCTAAAAAAGAAGAGGTTGTAATTATGTCGTTAGGCGTTATGGGGGTATTTTTATTTGTAATGATATTTGAAGCAAGAGCAAGATATTTATATACGTATGTACCATTTATGGTAATATTGGCAAGTATAGGACACTGTGAAATACGGAAATTAATAATAAAAATATATACATCGATAAAGGAGTCAAAAAACAATGGATAAATTATACATAGTAATCCCAGCATATAACGAAGAAGAAAACATCAAATCAGTAATTGATGCCTGGTATCCGGTGATAGAAAAACATAATGGCAATGGAGAATCAAGGCTTGTGATTATAGATGATGGCAGTAAAGATTCTACCTATAAAATCATGCAGGAATATGCAAAGGACAGACCACTATTCCAGCCAATTACAAAGAAAAACGGTGGCCATGGAGCAACTGTTTTGTATGGTTATGAATACGCATTAAAAAACGAAGCGGATTATATTTTTCAGACAGATTCCGATGGACAGACATTACCAAGTGAATTTCAGCAGTTTTGGGATATAAGAAATGAGTACGATTTTATTATTGGTCACAGAAACCATAGAGAAGATGGAGTTTCCAGAGTTTTTGTCACAAAAACATTGAAGTTGGTATTAAAGCTGTGTTTTGGTGTGGGAATTACAGATGCAAATACACCGTTCCGTTTAATGAGTGCAACTACATTGCGGGAAAACATTAAATTAATTCCAGAAGACTATAATTTATCAAATGCGGTATTGTCAGTAATTTATGCCAGAAAGAAACAAAAGATAAAATACGTACCTATTACCTTCCGTCCAAGACAGGGGGGTGTTAATTCAATTAACTTGAAAAAGATTTTTGGAATTGGGAAGAAAGCAGTTGCAGACTTTAAGGAGATTAATAGGAATTTTAAGGAGCATAATATTTAGAGTGTGTTAGACAAAACATCTGTACAGGATGGAAAGATTAGTTGGTTGAAAGTAACAAACAAAATAATCTTGTAGAACATTACTTGTTATAGGATTTTCAATATGAAAATCGGACAAAAATCCTCGCTGAAAATGCGGGGATTTCTAATCGATAGGCTCCAAAGCATTATTGACATCTTCTCTCAAAAATCATACAATATAAATACATATCTGGGAAACATCTGAATCAATTCGATTGACTATCCCCCATATGAACAAAACTAAATATGGCGGATGGGAAAGAAGCAGCATATATTCCTTTGCGCCGAGGGCAGGAGGAATGAATATGCAAAAAAGCGAAGAACTAGTAAATACAGAGATAAAAATAAAGATTAACCGGGAGCACAAGGACAGACTATTCCGGCTTATCTTTGGTAGAGAAGAAAATAAGAAAAACTTACTTGAATTGTATAATGCGTTAAATAATACTCATTACAGTGAATTAGATGATTTGAAGATTACAACGATAGAAGATGTGATTTATATGGGAATGAAAAATGATGTGTCGTTGCTTATACACAGCAGAATGGCATTATATGAACACCAATCCACATATAATCCCAATATGCCAATCCGCGGAATGATGTACGCAGCTAGATTATATGACAAGTACATAGAAGAGAACGAACTAAATATATATACCACAGATTTGATGAAGCTGCCAACACCCCAATATATCGTATTTTATAACGGAAATGAAGAACATGAGGACGAAGAAATACTGCGTTTGTCCAACGCTTTTGCAACAGAGGAAAAAATAGTCGGTTATGAATGGACAGCACGAATGCTGAACATTAATTATGGAAGAAATCAGAAACTGATGGAGAAATGTAAGCCCTTACGTGACTACGCAATTCTCATAGATAAAATAAAAACATATACAATGCAAAAGAAATCCATAAAGGAAGCCGTAAATCAGGCGGTGGATGAATGTATCCAAGAAGATGTTTTGGCAGAATTTTTAAGGAAACATCGAGCGGAGGTGATGAATGTGTGTATAACAGAATATGATGAGGAACGAGTGATGGATGCGATACGTGAGGAAAGTTATGCTAAAGGGTGCGAAATAACAGCAGCTTGCGCTAAGGTTCAGGCAGTGGAAAATGTGATGACATCATTAAACGTTTCTGTAGAAGAGGCATGTAAAATTTTGCAGTATTTGCCAGAGGATTATGAAGCAGCTAAAACATTGATTCATAGTAAGTAGTAAAATTGACACCTCGTGGTAAAATACTAATAGAACAAATAAAATAGGAGCGATGAACTAAAATAAGGGAGGGAGTCTTACATGGAAAACAAACCGATTTCTATTGGAATTGAGAATTACAAGCAGATTGTAGATAAGGAATACTACTATATAGATAAAACGCTTTTTATAAAAGATTTGTTAGATAAAGGCGGAGCGGTCAATGTTTTCACTCGCCCTCGCCGTTTCGGTAAAACTCTTGCCTTAAGCATGATAAGAACATATTTTGAGAAAGAAATTGATTATCAGGGAAATATTGTGGATAATAGTTCCTATTTTGTGGGAAAGAATATTATCAATGCAGGAGAAAAATATACTTCTCATATGGGAAAATATCCGGTGATATCATTGTCCTTAAAATCTGCCAAGCAGCCGGACTATGAAATGGCGTATGTAAGCCTTATTGATGAAATTATAAAAGAGTACGAACGTCACAGTTATGTGCTTCAGGGAAATATTTTGTCGGAAGCCAACCATGACAGGTACAAAAGAATCATGTCACGAAAGGCAGAACCCATTGATTATGCGAAATCGTTAGAGTTTCTTTCGACCTGTTTGAAGAAATATCATAATGCAGGAGTTGTCATATTAATTGACGAGTATGACGTACCACTGGAAAATTCCTATTTCAGAGGCTTTTACGATAAAATGATAGATTTTATTCGCTCATTGTTTGAGTCTGCCTTGAAAACCAATGACAGTCTAGAATTTGCAGTAATTACAGGATGTCTTCGAATCAGCAAAGAAAGCATTTTTACTGGTCTAAATAATCTGGAAATCAATTCAATTCTTACAGAAAATTATGCAGAATATTTTGGTTTTACAGAAGTTGAAGTAGAGCAAATGCTAAAAGATTATGAGTTAGAGGAAAAGATTCCGGAAGTAAAAGATTGGTATGACGGTTATCTGTTTGGGGATACAGAAGTTTATAATCCGTGGAGTGTGATTAATTATGTGAAAACAGCCATTTCTAATAAAAATCCACTGCCAAAACCATACTGGTCTAATACATCTTCCAATAGTATTGTTAGAAATTTGGTAGAAAAAGCCGATGAGGAAACAAAAGCTGAGATAGAAACCTTGATTCAGGGAGGAACCATAGAAAAGCCTGTTCATGAGGATATTACTTATGAAGATATTGATAAATCTCAGGATAATTTATGGAATTTCTTGCTTTTTACAGGGTATTTGAAAAAGATAGAAGAGTACCAAGTGGATAGATGTATTTATTTGAAACTTGCAATACCCAATAAAGAAGTGATTTATATTTATGAAAATACCATTCGTGAGTGGTTTCAACAGCGTTTGGAACAGACCAACCTTTCAGCTCTTTACACCGCAGTATTAGAGGGTGACTGCGATACCTTTGCGAATGCGGTGACCGATCAGCTATTAGAGTGTATCAGCTATAATGATTATAAAGAGGATTATTATCATGGATTTTTATGTGGCTTGCTGAAAGGTTGTAAGGGCTATCGTGTTATTTCCAACAGAGAAAGTGGTACAGGAAGATATGATATTGTGATGCGTTATCCTTCTGCTAGGGGGAAAGCGATGATTATGGAAATAAAAATGGCAGATACTTTTCAGGAACTGGAAGCAGGGTGCGATGAAGCGTTGAAACAAATAGAAGACCGAAAGAATGATACGGAATTATTAGCAGATGGTTATCGTGATATTACAAAATATGGCATCTGTTTTTATAAGAAAGAATGTATGGTGAAGAAATGTCAATTTTAAAATTATCTCCAGCCGGTAAAGACTACCTTTGGGGTGGAACAAGGCTGATAACAGAATATAAAAAACAATTTACCTGGGATAAATTAGCGGAAACATGGGAATTGTCCTGTCATCCGGCTGGACCATGTACCATTGCGGAAGGTGAGTTTTCTGGAAAAACCTTATTAGAATATATTAAGGAAAAAGGGGCAGCGGTATTAGGCACAAAGTGTCAGCATATGGAACAGTTTCCATTGCTGATTAAGTTTATTGATGCTAAAAATGACTTATCGATACAAGTGCATCCATCAGATGAATATGCCTTGAAGAATGAAGGGCAATACGGCAAGACAGAGGTATGGTATATCATGGACTGTCAGCCGGGTGCTTTCATTTATTATGGATTTAAAGAAAGTATCAGCAAGGAAGAATTTGCAGAGCGTATTCAGAATAAAACCTTGTTGGAAGTATTAAATAAAGTAGAAGTCAAAAAAGGTGATGTGTATTTTATCGAGCCGGGAACCATTCATGCTATTGGCAGTGGCAACCTGATTGCAGAAATACAGCAGAATTCAAATGTGACGTACCGTGTTTATGATTATGGACGTGTTGGAGCGGATGGAAAAGAGCGAGAACTCCATATTGATAAAGCAAAAGCCGTAACGAAATGCATTCCACCTAAAAAGGATTATAATTTTGGCGCTCATATGGTTAGCTGCGATTATTTTACAGTAGATAAGTTTAGGGTGCATGGAAAAATATCCGATAATGTAGATGACACTTCTTTTGCCAGTGTGCTTGTTCTAAATGGAAATGGAACGATACAGGCAGGACAACAAGTGGTGGAAATACAGAAGGGTGACAGTATTTTTATGGATGCTGGGACAGGTGAGTTTCTGGTTGAAGGGGAATTAGAGATTTTGGTTACGAGAGTGTAAGATTAAATCTTGTATGTTTGATATAGGGGGAGCTGTAGAAGTTAATCAAGCAGGATAGTTAATATGTTTAAAGCACTAAATTCTTGAATGGATTGTTTATCCTGGGGAATTTAGTGCTTTATTTTAAATTAATTCATATTGTTAGAATTCTGTTGTGCTAATTGTTGTTTCAATAATTGGATTTCTCGTTCCTGTTCCTGGATAATGTTATATTGTTCTTGTATGGTACATTCCTGTTCGGCGAGAAGTTTAGCATTTTGACGTCTGCCATATTCCTCGCATGCAACCATATCTCGGCGATAGCGTTCTCTGGCTTCCATTTGCATTTGCATTTTTTCATCTGCGGTAAGTTGCTTTAAGGTGACAATGCCTTGATTGATGGATTCATTTTTTTGTGCTAACATTTTAATCTCCTCCCATGTAGCGGCTTTGAAGAATTGAGCCCAGTATTAAATTTCTGGTTTTTCTTTTTCATCCATCGGGTTTCCTATTTGATTTAATTGTAGCATGTAGATACCAAATTTGTCACTATATTTGTGCTTAGTTTCGGGATTATAAAGAAAATAGTTTGAGTATAGTACTTGAGGAAAATCTTCCGGTGTAAAGTCTAAAATTCCAATATGTAGAGTTTTCTTTATGTTTTGGTAATCATCGCCGGATTTTAATTGGTCAAACATACGGCATAGATAGGTAAGAGAACGTTCCGGCCAATTTCCCAGATTTGCTACCTGCATTTCGATATTGATAATTTGTTTATTATTTAGTATCAGCTTGATTCGGAAAATTGAGATTTTTGAGATGTTAAGATTTTTTTATCTGCCATAGGCAAACTCCTTTCTTTGGTTTAAAATTAGTTGTTGAAAAATTTGGCGAACGCCAGACGGGAAAAATCCCTAAAAGCAGAAATGTTTTTATAATACACATTATAAATGTTTTTTAGGAAAAAGCAAGAAAATGTGTAACTTAAAAATGGCTGGGTGAAACGTCCCAGCCATTTTTACTATTGCCCCGCAAACGAAGAATCCTGTGGATAAGCAGCCGCTCTTAGTCTGGAAATTTCATCCTGCTGCAATTCAAGGGCATCTTCTGCAAAATCCCGAATCTCATCGTTAACAGAAGTGGTTAGAATAGCATTTGCCATATCTACAGCCATCTGATGGTGTGTAGCTATCCCTTCTGCAAACGCCATGTCTACCGTCTGTGTAGTGTCCGTTCCGTGAGTGTAATACTGGTGTTCTGACAGAATTTCATTATAAGAATTAAGGTAGGTTTCTTCGGTCTTGGTATCGGAAAGAGCCGTTTTTTCCAGTCTGGCAGCTAATGCCTGCATGTCTTTTACTTCTTCTGTCTGTTCATGAATGATTTCCTTGGCGATTTTTCTTAATTTTCCATTAGAACCGCCGTAAGCAAGGTAGCTTTCTGACATTTGAATAGAAGCCTGATAATGAGGTATCATACCATAGAGGAAATCTAAATCAGCACTGCTTGTGGGCGTGAACTGCATATTGGTTGTCAAGGCTGACATAATATTATCCTGTTCAATTAGGTAGGATGCTAAATCAGCATCTTCACTTTTGGGATTATTTTTAGTATTATCATAGAAGATGGTTCCTACAATAAGGAAAATTAGCAGAACACCGCCAATACCAAGTAAAATCCAGCGTTTTTTAACTTTTTTCATATTAAAATCCTTTCACTAAATTAAGTATTGTTTCTTTTTTAGTTTGGGAAATTTGAGAAAAAATATGCAGGAGAGATGAGAAGATAAAAAATATTTAAAAGGATGGAATGTATGAAATATAAAAAGATAATTTCGGGAGAATTTGTTTCCAGACCAAATCGTTTTATTGCTCACGTTAATATTCAGGGGCAGCTTGAGGTTTGTCATGTGAAAAATACGGGAAGATGCAAAGAATTGTTGCAGCCGGGAAGTATGGTATATCTGGAAGAAAGTGACAATCAAAACAGAAAAACAAAATATGATTTGGTTGCTGTCAAAAAAGGTGATATGATGGTGAATATGGACTCCAATGCACCGAATAAAGTAGTGCAGGAGTGGCTTAATACCGAGAATTGTCCTATTTTGCAGGGGACAAAAAGCCGTTATATAAAACCGGAATGTAAATATGGGAATTCCAGAGTTGATTTTTATGTGGAGGCAGAGGACAGAAAGATATTTATAGAGGTAAAAGGGGTTACGTTGGAAGACAACGGCGTGGCAAGATTTCCGGATGCACCGTCGCAACGGGCGATAAAGCATGTGGAAGAATTGGCGGCGGCAGTGGAAAAAGGATATGTAACCAAAGACTCACTTTGTCTGGATAATCCGGTAGAAGTACGATTGTAGAAAGAAGGAGAAATTATGGAAGAAGAATTAGACAGAGGACATAACCCGTATATTGTAACTATTTTGCTGTGTGTCGTTAACATTCTGTTATACATTTACAGTGTGTACTGCATGGAGGATGCGTATATCTTTGGTGGAATTAATTATCACATGGTTTTGGAGCAGAAAGAGTATTATCGATTTTTAACCAGCATTTATTTGCATGGAGATATTTCCCATATAGCGTTAAATATGTTTGCGTTGGTGACGGCAGGATGTTTGGTGGAATCTTATCTTGGTTCTTTGAAAACGGTATTTATATATTTTATCTCGGGATTTGGTGGAAGTGTGTTATCGCTGTTATTTCACAATCCGGAAGAAAATGTGTATTCCATCGGAGCCTCAGGGGCAATTTTTGGATTGTTGGTGGCAGCATCCTTTGTACAAAGTAAAAAAGAAGGCAAATCCCTTGTGAGAGCGGTGCTATTTGTGATTGTTTATGCAATAGGAACCTGGACTCAGGGGATTGATTTGCTAGGACATATTGGTGGAGCAGTGGCAGGTGCTGTGGCATCAGGAATTGCCTGTATTCATTTTAAGGAAGATTACAAAGAAAATTTAATTAAGAAGATAGTCGGTGTGGCAATTACTTTGGGGATTTCCGGTGCGGCTTGTGGGTTGGTTCTTACATAAGTTCATAAATTGAACACAATTTCCCCATATTTTAAACACAACCGGTCGATATAATGGGTGTATGGAAAATGCTTAATTAGTATAATTATGACACAAATAAAAGGAGGTTTTGTTTTGAAACTGGGAAAGAAGAAAGAAGAACAAACAATAATAGAAGGGGATGTGAAGCCGAAGAAGAACATTAAATGGGTAGGACGCTTTTTAAAACGCCACAAAGGAGTCACAATATTTGTATGTATCGTAGTGATAGGATGTGTAGTTGGTGTTAATGTTTTGGGAAATACAAAAAAAGTACCGGAAACAGCAGGCGGAATGGCTTTTGAAACTATGACGCTGGAAAAACGTGATATTTCCAATTCCATCAGTGTTACCGGAACGATTGCCAGTGCAGACAGTCGTACACTTACATCTACTTTAACAAATATAGATGTGGAAAGCTTAAACGTGGCAGTAGGTGATACGGTAAATGCAGGAGATGTGTTGGTAGTATTTGATGATTCTGATTTAGCAGAAGATTTATCCGATGCAAAAACAAGTTTATCTGTAAGTAAGGCTCAGACTGCAAATAATATTGAAAACGCAGAACGTTCCTATGCAGAAGCCAGTGAATCAGCAGAAATTTCAGCCACCAGAGCGGCAGAAAATGTATCAAGCGCTTATAGTACATATACAAAGGCGGTTTCTACAGAAGCAAGCTCTAAGCTGGCTTATCAGGAAGCGGTAGATGCGGAAAGTGCATTGGAAACAGAAGTAGCTAAGTTAGAAAAGAAAGTGACAAAATTAGAAACAGAGATTTCCGAGTTGCAGACACAACTAAAGAGTGCAGAAGAAAGCAAGAAATCAAGTATTCAGAGTAAAATTACAAAGAAAGAAGCTTCCTTAGCAACTGCAAAAGCAGAATATGAAGCAAAGAATACTGAATATAAAACAGCACAGCAGGAAACTGCTTCTGCAAAACAGACTTATGAACAGGCAGCAACTTCTCTTGAAAATTCATATTCTTCCTATACAAAAGCTGTTCAGGATCAGGAAGATACAACAAGAAATAATGAAAGTAATTTGGCAAATCAGGCATCTTCCTTGGAAAACAGCAAATTGAATGCTACCAATGGCTCCCAAAATGAGGAAGATCAGGTAGAATCTATTCAGGAACAGATTGATCAATCTACCGTAACATCACCAATTTCCGGTGTAGTTACCTCTCTTTCTGTTTCAGCAGATGATACTTTTGCAGGTGGTGAAATCCTGACAATTCAGGATAATAGCAGCTTTATTGTGGAAGCAAATGTGGATGAGTATGATATCGCTGATATTGCAAAGGGAATGAGCGTTGTAGTAAAAACAGATGCTACCGGTGATGAAGAATTAGAAGGTGAAGTAATTTATGTGGCACCTACACCAGAAAGCTCCAGCAGCTCTTCAACAAGTGCAATGGGAGGTTCCAGCTCCAGCAGTTCTACTTATGAAGTTCAGATTAGCATTAAGACATCTAACGACCGTTTAAGAATCGGTATGAGTGCCAAAGCAAGTATTTTGACAGAATCCAGAGAAAATGTATTTGCAGTTCCTTATGATGCTATAGAAACCAATGAAAATGGTGAATCTGTAATTTATGTAGTGGATACTACTGCAAAAGAAAAGCCACAATCTACAGATGCAGAAAGCACAGAAACAGGCGAAGCTAAAGAAGATGGCACAGAAACAGGAGATGCTCAGGGAAGCGATAAAGCTCAGAAGGGTAACGGCGAAATGCCACAGGCAGGCGAAATGGGTGAAATGCCTGATATGAGTGGAAATGGTGAAAGACCGGAGAGAGGCAGTGGCGAAATGCCTGATATGAGCGGTAATGGTTTTAGTGGCATGCAGAATAAAAAAGCTATTGTAGTAGAAGTTGGATTAGAAAGTGATTATTACACAGAAATTTCCAGTGATGAATTGGAAGAAGGTATGTTGGTAATTACAGGAACATCAAGTAAATCTACAGGAACATCAAGTTCCGATGAAGCCAATATGAGCGGCATGTTCGGTGGTATGGGCGGCGGCATGTCCGGCGGCGGAGGTGGTATGTCCGGCGGCGGTGGCGGCATGGGCGGTGGCCCAGGCGGAAGATAGGCTGGAGGTGAAAGCATGTCAGAAGTTATCATTGACCTGAAACATATTATAAAACGATTTTACGAAGGTCAGACCAACGAGCTGGAAATTCTCCATGGAATTGACCTGACAGTAAAGAAAGGCGAATTTGTATCTATCGTAGGTGCCTCCGGTTCCGGTAAAACAACTTTGATGAACATTATAGGGATTTTAGACAGAGCCAGTGAAGGAAGCTATGTGCTGGATGGCTTAGATGTAAGTGAAGCAAAGGATAGGGAATTGTCCAATATCCGTAATGAAAAGATTGGATTTGTATTCCAGACTTATAACTTAATTGCAAGAACAAGTGCTTTAAAAAACGTGGAACTTCCAATGTTGTATGCAAAGGTTCCAAGAAAAGAGCGAACGAGAAGAGCCAAGGAATTATTGGAACTTGTAGGAATGGGTGAACGTATGGGACATAAACCGGATGAATTATCCGGTGGTCAGAAGCAGAGAGTTGCCATTGCAAGAGCGATGGCAAATGATCCATCCATTATTTTGGCAGATGAGCCTACCGGTGCGTTGGATTCCAAAACAGGACGTAAGATTATGGATTTATTCCATAAATTAAACAAAGAGCAGGGAAAAAACATTGTGTTGATTACCCACTCTCCGGAACTGGCAGCAGAAACCGGCAGAATTATTACCATAAAAGATGGAAATATTATTGGAGAGGAGGCAGGAGGCGCATGTTAGTATTAGAAAATGTATGGCTTGCTTTGACCAGTTTGATTGCCAATAAGATGCGTGCCCTGCTGACCATGCTTGGAATTATCATCGGAATTGGCTCGGTAATCGCCATTATGACAGTAGGAGATTCCATTACCAATTCTGTTACCACATCCATGCAGTCTATGGGTGCCAATAACATTACAGTAGGTTTGCAGCAGAAGAGTACAGAGGACGAAGTGACTGAATCCGGTATGAAATTTGAAGGCGGTCCAAGAGGACGTTCTATGACCGATGACGATTATATTACCGATGAAATGTTAGAAGAATTACAGAAAACTTATGCAGATAATATTGATGCTATTTCTTTAAGTGAATCTGTGGGAAGTGCTACAGCAGAAGATGGAAAATTATATGCTAACATTAACATCACAGGTGTAAATGATGGGTATTTATCTGCCAATGAGTTAGATTTTGTGGCAGGAAGAAGTTTAAGTGAAGTAGATCAGGAAAAGGCAAAGAAAGTGGCACTTGTGTCAGATAAGCTGGTAAATAATTTATTTAACGGTGATACCAGTGCAGCCATTGGTGAAACCATTGAAGTTACATTGAATAACAAATATTTAATTTACACGATTGTAGGTGTCTATGAGTACAGTGCATCTTCTTCTGGTTTTTCTTCAGACTCTGAGGAAGACCTTACTACAGATGTTTACATTCCATTGAAGACAGCACAGGCGCAGAATCATAATACTTCAGGATATTCACAGTTTACTATTATTACAAGTGTGGATACAGACTCTACTTCTTTCTTGGAAAAAGTAGAAAGCTTTTTTGACCAGTATTATGCACGAAATGAAAATTATCAGATTAGTGCTTACAGTATGGAATCCATGATTTCTTCCATGACAGATATGCTCTCTACCATATCAATAGCGATTGCTATTATTGCAGGAATCTCACTGTTGGTAGGCGGTATCGGTGTTATGAACATTATGTTGGTTTCTATTACAGAACGAACCAGAGAAATCGGAACCAGAAAAGCGTTAGGAGCAACTAACGGTTCTATCCGTTTTCAGTTCATTATGGAATCCGTTGTAATTTGTTTATTAGGTGGATTTATTGGAATTGTGTTAGGAATCGTACTTGGCTCATTGGCGGTAAGTATCATGGGATACGATGCAAGCCCAAGTGTTGCGGGAATTATCTTCTCAGTAACTTTCTCGATTTTAATAGGAGTATTCTTTGGATATTATCCGGCAAATAAGGCGGCTAAGATGAATCCGATTGAAGCATTGCGATATGAATAAAAATATAAGGAGCTACGGCTCCTTATATTTTTTTGCTTCATTATTTTCCATGTAGTTTTTCCCCCAGTTACACAGTTCATCCAGAATAGGTGTAAGACTTCTTCCAAAGTCTGTTAGGGAATATTCTGTTTTCGGTGGAACTACGGGATAAACTACTCGATTAATTAAACCATCCTTTTCTAACTCCCGTAATTGTTGGGCTAACATTTTGTCTGTGGCTTTAGGAATACGTCTATGTAATTCGCTATAACGTAATGTATTGTTCATTAAATGCCACAAAATAATAGCTTTGTATTTTCCGCCTATTAGTTGAATGGTGATTTCAACGGGGCAGGTAGATTCACAATAATTCATAGTTTTAAACTCCTTATACTTTCCTTTTAGGTAGTATATACCTAAAAAGTGCATTCTTGTTATATTTTCAGTTTGAAATATAATTATATTGCAGATGAAAGCAGAAAACAAGAATTATTAGGAGGAAGGACTATTATGGAATTTTTAGAAGTTGCAAAATCACGCTACTCTGTAAGAAGTTACAGCAGTCAAAAAGTAGAGCAGGAAAAGTTGGAAAAAATTTTGGAAGCGGCACATGTGGCACCTACGGCAGCAAATTTACAGCCGGTTCGTCTTATTGTAGTGAGAGAAAAGGAAGGTTTAGAGAGTATTTCAAAGGCAGCAAATATTTATAATGCTCCGTTGGCAGTTATTGTATGTTCTGATACATCAATGGCATGGGAACGTCCATTTGATAAAAAAAAGTCCGGTGATATTGATGCTGCAATTTTAACAGACCATATGATGCTGCAGGCAACAGAACTTGGGTTGGGAAGTGTGTGGATTTGCTATTTTAAGCCGGATGTAATAAAAGAAGAATTTAATTTGCCGGATTCCCTTGAACCTATCAATATCTTAGCAATAGGATATTCCGATGAAGAACCCGCAAATCCGGAAAGACACAGTTCCATGCGTAAGCCGTTAGGAGAGCTTGTATCTTACGAAAAACTGTGATAGCAGTGTTATCTCACATTAGCATATGAAATAAAGGGCTTACCGTAAAAATTCGTAATGTTTACGGTAAGCCCTTTTTAAATGTTGCAATCTGCCAGCTAGACTTTCTTTGTAAAATTAAAGAATACATGTCCCTGTAAAATATAATATTCATTAGGATTGTAAACGTTGAAGAAATTTGTGGTCTTTGCATAGTATACAGCCCAGAAATTTTTCCATGTAAAATCAGCACGCTTAAAGTTTGGAACGCTGTTGGTGTCATTTTTCAAATCATATAAAATAACTTTTGCGGCGTTTTTACAGTCCGTGGAAACTAAATTATAGTTTTCCAGATAATAGGTGAGAACTCCGGTTCTTGCAGGCTGGAACTGGTATTGCTGATAAATAATTTCCTTCATTCCTAAAGAAGAAGTCATACGATTGGCAATTACATAGCCTACAGCCAGATGTCCTTTATATAAAGTGACAGTTTTGCCATTTAGTTTTCCTTTTACCGGGTCGTTTTTCTGATTACCGGCTTCCGCATAGAGAATGGCTGCAAGAAGTTTTTCTGTACTAACTTTTGGATCGGAATAATACTGCAAGTGCATTTTTGCACCTTTGACAACTATGTAAGAAGCTTCTTTCTGAACAGAACCATCTTTGTTAAATACAGCATAAATATTATCAATTTTTTTCACAGTGCCGTCTTTTTTAGGAATAAATTTGGCGCCTGTTTTAGCGTCGAAATAATATGTAATTCCTTTGATTTCCAAAAATCCGGTCTGCATAATACCGCTTTTATCAAAGTAGTAGTATTTCTTATTGATTTTCTTCAGACCTTTTACCATAGCACCTTTATCATTAAAGTAATACTTCTTTTTGCTTATGGTTTGAAATCCGGTCTGCATAACACCCTTTTTGTTGAAATAATAAGTTTTAGAATCGATTTTCTTTAATCCTGTTTGCATAACGCCGGTGGTGCTGAAGTAATAGGTTTTCTTTTTGATGGTCTTCCAACCGGTTTGCATAACACCTTTGTTATTAAAGTAATATTGCTTTTTTTTGATGGTTTTCCAACCGGTCTGCATAACACCGTTTTTATTAAAGTAATAATATTTTTTGCTGATTTTTCTTAAGCCGGTTAACATTTGACCATTTTTGTTAAAGTAGTATGTTTTATTTTGAATTTCCTGAAAACCTGTCAGCATAACGCCTTTTTTATCGAAATAGTAAGTTTTGCCTTCAATTTTTTGAAAGCCCTTTAGCTTTTTGTTATTCTGGTAGTAATAAGTTTTCCCGTTCTGGGTAATAAATCCGTTTTTTCCCTTTGCATTGAGAGTTTCTGCAGCAGCAGTGACTTCTGCACCTGTATCGGAAGCCAAGGTAGGCAGTGGAGTACAGAGCAGGAATGCCAGCATGAGAAGAAGCGGCAGAAGTGTAAGTTTTCTGTTCATGAATTCCCTCCTAATAAGTTGATCTATAGTTTGATTCATGCAATAAGTCAGGCAGCCATTACCTTTCTCTTTTTCACACACAAATCATAATATATATTGTAACATATATTTCGACAAAAATTGTGAGAAAATTATGGTAATCGGGACGGGGGGATATTGTTCCGTTAATTCTCGAAGTATTATTCCGGTAATATTGATATTATTCCGATAGAATGGCATAATAGGAATCATAAAAAGGAAAAAAGAACTACGAGAGGAGCAAACGAAATGATTTTAGGTGCCTTGGAAGCCGGTGGAACTAAGATGGTTATGGCGGTGGGGAATGAAGAAGGAGAGATTTTCGAGAGAAAGACGATTCCAACAAAAACGCCGGAAAAGACCATGCCGGCAATGATAGATTATTTTAGAGAAAAAAGAATAGAAGCTTTGGGGATTGGAAGTTTTGGTCCGGTGGATGTGAGAGAGGGTTCCGAAACTTATGGACGCATATTGGATACCCCGAAAATTGCGTGGCAACAGTATGATTTGGGTAAGAATCTGCAGGAGGCGTTGCAGGTTCCGGTAAAGGTGGATACGGATGTGAATGCATCCTGTCTTGGAGAAATGACATTTGGAGATGCCAAAGGTCTGAAAAATGTTATTTATATTACCATTGGAACAGGCATCGGCGCCGGTGTGGCGGTGAATGGTGGTTTGATTCATGGAATGTTGCATCCGGAAGCAGGTCATATTCTGCTTCGCAAGTCACCGAAAGATTCCTATGAAGGAAAATGCCCTTACCATAAAACATGTTTTGAAGGGTTGGCATCTGGACCGGCGATTGAGGAAAGATATGGAAAAAAAGCGTGGGAACTGGCAGAAAATAAAGAAGTTTGGGAACTGGAAGCAGATTACATTGCTCAGGCTTTGGCAAATTATATTCTGGTATTTTCGCCAGAGCGAATCATTTTAGGGGGCGGAGTGATGCATCAGACACAGTTGATGGAAATTGTCCGTTCCAAAACCTTGGAATATCTGGCGGGTTATATAAACACACCTCAACTGCAAACGATAGAAAACTACATAACATTACCATCCTTAGAAGACAATCAGGGGATTCTGGGGGCATTGCAGTTAGCTGTGATGGCAATGAAATAAGAGGAAAAAAGAATGGAATTATACGAAAAATTAAAGTGGTATCAGGACACGGATTACTATCCTTTTCATATGCCCGGACATAAGCGAAATCTGGGAGAACTGTGTAATCCTTATAAAATAGATATTACAGAAATTGATGGATTTGATGATTTGCATCATGCAGAGGGAATTATAAAAGAGTGTCAGGAAAAGGCAGCCGCTTTATACCAGTCAGAAGAAACCCATTTTCTTATCAATGGAAGCACCGGAGGAATTTTAAGTGCCATTGCAGGGAGCGTGAAGCGGCGAGGGAAAATAGCCATAGCGAGAAATTGTCATAAATCGGTATACCATGGGATTTTGTTAAATGAGCTGGAAGCCTGTTACTTATACCCGGAATATGTGGATGAGTTTGGGATAAATGGCGGAATTTTGCCGGAAGATGTGGAAAAGTTGCTGGAAAAAGAGCCGGATATTCAGGCGGTGGTAATTACTTCACCAACTTACGAAGGAATTGTGTCAGATGTAGAAACAATCGCAAAAATCGTGCATGCTAAGAAAATTCCCCTTATAGTGGATGAGGCTCATGGGGCTCATTTCTATTTTCATGAAAAATTTCCCAAAGGGGCATTGCAATGTGGGGCAGATATTGTGATTAACAGCGTTCATAAAACATTGCCTGCATTTACTCAGACAGCCTTGCTTCATATGCAAGGACAACTGGTAAATCGGGAAAAAGTACGCAAATATCTGGGAATTTATCAGACAAGCAGCCCATCCTATATATTGATGTCGGGCATTAGTCAATGCATGGAGTTAATGGAACAACAGGGAAAGGAATTATTGGAGCAATTATATTGTAAATTGAATGATTTTTTGGAAATAAATGAAAAATTAAAAAAAATCCGTGTTGTCACAGATTCCATAAAAGAATATAATAGTATATGTGATTTTGATATTTCAAAACTGGTAATTAGCACAAGGAATACTAATATAACAGGGAAACAACTGCAGGAACAGTTAAACAGCCGATATCATCTGGAGTTGGAAATGTCTGCTCCTTCTTATGGGTTGGCAATGACTAGCGTTGGAGATACAAAAGAAGGATTGGAACGATTGAAAAAAGCACTTTTAGAGCTGGATGAAACCTTGCAGGAAAAAGAGGATACCATGACTTTGTGGAAGGAAAAATTTTCCGGAAAAACCGTGTATAAAATTGCACAAGCAGAGGAACTTCCACAGGAACAAATTCCGATAGAAGGGTGCTGTAACCGGATTTCCGGAGAATTCGTATATATGTATCCTCCGGGCATACCCATGTTTTGTCCGGGCGAACTGATTACAAAAGAAATTTATCTGCTATTGAAAGAATATCGAGGGGCAGGAATTACTTTTCAGGGATTGGAAGATGAGAAATCAGAAAAAATTAAGGTGATTGCCGAAAAATAAGGGAGAAACAAAGATGAACAAGAAACAGATTATTAGCTTGCTGGTAGCTGCAGCCGTTTTTGTAGTTACTGGTGTAGCCAGTGTAACCGTTAACACATGGTCAGAAATGAAGCAGAGTCAGAATGCCAAAAGTACAGACCAAGCATTCGGAAGTCTGCTGGGAGAAATGAGCGAAAGCCTTCCTTCCGAAGATTACATTGCAGTAATCGACGTAGAAGGAACTATTTACAGCGAACCGGAAACAACAATGTTTGGCGAAAGCACAGGATATGACCATCCTGCGACAATGAAATATGTAGACCAGTTGATGGAAGATGAAAACAACAAGGGAATCCTTTTGTACATCAACACACCGGGTGGAGAAGTGACTGCATCGGATGATTTGTATTTAAAACTTATGAAATACAAAGAAAAAACAGGCAGAAAAATCTACTGTTATTTTGCAGACCAGGCATGCTCCGGTGGATATTATATTTCCATGGCAGCAGATGAAATTTACGCAAACAGAAACTGCTGGACTGGTTCTATTGGTGTTATTGTCAGTCTTTCCAATATGAAGGGGCTGTATGACAAATTAGGAATTCAGGAAATCAACATAACAAGTGGTGCCAATAAGGCAATGGGATCTTCCGGAGAAACTCTGACAGATGAACAGAGAAGTATTTTACAGTCTTTAGTAGATGATGCATACAATCAGTTTGTGGGCATCGTAGCAGAAGGAAGAAACATGGATGTAAATACAGTAAGAACACTGGCAGATGGACGAATCTATTCTGCAAATCAGGCATTGCAGCATAAATTAATCGATGGAACCTCTACATTTGAAGATTACAAAGCAAAAGTGGAAGAAGAAGCAGGTAAAGGAATTTTATTTTATGAAAAGAGCAACAGCAATATGAGTTTATCCAGTTTCTTCTCTACAATTCAGCAGTTAAGAGGTCGCTCTGACGCAGAAGTTATCAGCGATTTAATGGAAAATAAAGGAAACGGAGGACTGATGTACTATGAATCAACCCTCAACTAATTTTGAAGAACCTGTAAATACATACACAGAGCCGGAAATCAATCAGGCAGAATCACAAATCAATGATGCGGAACCGGAATTTAATCAGGTAGAGCCACAAATCAATGATATGAAACCGCAAATCAATTATACAGAGCCGACTGAAAATAATTCAGAGCAAGAGAAAGTACAGCCGGCAGGATTTTTTATACGTCTTGCGGCGTATTTGGTGGATTATTTAATTGCCGGCGGAATTATTGCAATGATTAAATTTCCGCTGTGGTTTGTAAAATTAGCAGTTCCGGATAGTGTGGTTTTTAAGAATATACTGTTTGGCTATGATATTTTTGATATTGTTAATTTCTGTCTGTTAAGTGCGTACTTCATTATTATGACCTACACTTGCGGCAGAACAGTCGGAAAAATGTTAATGAAAATAAAAGTAGTTCCTGTAAAGAGTAAAGAATTAACTTTTGGTCAGGTATTTTTCCGTGAAGTAATTGGAAAATATTTGTCCAGTCTGTTGTATATAGGATATATTCTGGTAGGAATAGACAACGAAAAACGTGGTATTCACGATATGGTGGCAGACACCAGAGTTGTGTACGATATACGTTAAAAGAAAAAACACAAAGGAGGAAAACAGATGAAGCAGTTTTTAAAGGAATTTAAAGAATTTGCCCTTAGGGGAAATGTTGTGGACTTGGCAGTGGGTGTTATTATTGGTGGTGCCTTTCAGGCGATTGTGTCATCATTAACATCTGACGTGATTTCGCCATTTATCGGCTTGTTTGCCAGTACAGATTTCAGTAATCTTGTGCTGACAATCAACGGGGTAGACATTCGATACGGCTCATTTATTACCGCAGTAATCAATTTTATCATCATGGCATTTATTATTTTTATGTTTATGAAGATTTTAAATAAACTTACCGGTTTTGATAAGAAGGATGAAAAAGTGGTAGAGCCTACGACCAAGGAATGTCCTTACTGCTTCTCTGAAATCCATATGAAAGCAACTCGATGTCCTCACTGTACTGGGGAGATTGGGGAATAAATATTGAGGCAAAAACTCAGTTAGCTGTTAAAAAAGCAAACTATGTAGCAAGAATGTATACAAATGTTGGCTTTGAGATTATTAGAAAAAATGATGTAAAGTGGCATATCACATTGTGGTATGCCACTTTCAAAGAGAAAAGTTTTATTTCAAACGAAAAGTCTTTGATTTGGTTATCGTGCGACTACCGTCGGATACAGAAGTTGTAATACGCAAATTTCCATTGCCAGCAGTTCTTGCTTGGGTAGATATTCGAACTTTCTTTGTACGCATATTTTATTACCTCATTTCAAATTTTTAGTGACAAACACGGTCAAATATAATACAATAGTTAAAGTATGATTTATGATAGTTGCCGCTATCCTAAATTATTGTTTTTATTTCCATCAGGCTTGCTACACGGGGTAGGAACATTGTTTACTTTCCTCACGTAGTAATCCTGATATTGTCCATTCTGAATTGCTGATACAAATTCTTTACGATTCATTTCTTTGTGCGTTTTGTTGTCGACAAAGCGTTGATTTCTTCCAGTATCGGATTCTTTTATTACGGAAACTCTTCCCATATTTTCACCAACTTTCATATTTAAAATAAAGTATTAAAGACTATCGTATTCTGATTTGCCCGTGTTTACAAGCTTATAATATCATTTTGAGTTCAAGGTGTCAATGATTAAAAGTGCGAATTTGCGTAAATATATCAAAAACAACAAATAAAAACCGCATCAACAATAATTTTTATGCTAAATTTGTGATTTCTGGTAATGTAAGATTGACTTTTTGGCTTTTTTGTATATAATATAATTACTAATAAAAATTTAAAGAGGTGTTACTATGATTTTGGAATATACTTGTGAAAATTATCGTTCAATAAAAGAAAAAGTGGTATTTTCAATGCTTGCTTCCAAAGATAATTCCTTTGAAAATCTTTTGGTAGATTACAAGGGAAATCTTATTAATAAAGTAGCAGCCATCTATGGTGCAAATGGTTCTGGAAAGACGAGTTTTTTAGATTCATTAAACTTTTTAAAACTTTTGGTTTGCAATAGCAACAATCACCAACCAGGGGATAAGATAAGGCAGGTTTCGCATAAACTTTCAAAGCAAAATACCCCTACAACATATACCATCCAATTTGTGAAAAATGATATACGTTATGCATATGGTCTGTCTTATACGTCTGAACAGATTATATCGGAGTACCTTTATCATTTCCCAAATGGAAAACAAGCAAAAATCTTTGATAGAAGTTTAAACGAAATATCCTTTGGTGATAAATTTAAAAAGGATTTTGAAGCAATCTTGAATTTTATGAAACCTAATAAATTATTTTTATCTGTATCGGCAAATTACTCTGCAGTAAGAGAGGCAGAATTAGTGTTTCTATTTTTTAGGGAAGACCTTATTTTTTACCCTCTGCCAGTAGAAATTAGTAATTGGTTAGAATATTCTATTGAAAGATTTACTAAAGAACCTGAATTGAAAAAGCTATTTATAGATTTTATGAGATCTATTGAAACACCTATTCAGAACATTGATGCTAAGTTTGAGAAAACTCAGATGTCTCCAGAGTTTATTCCGGATAATATACCAGACGAAATCAAACCATTTTTTGTCCAAGCGAAAGAAGTAACAAGATCAGAAGCAAATATAGATTATGGATTATTCACTGTTAATTTGAATGAGGAATCTAAAGGTATTCAAAAGTTGTTTGAAGTATTCGGACCTATTATAGATATTATTCTTAAAGATAAGATTTTGATTTGGGATGAAATGGAAACTAGTTTACATCCTCAAATAGTAAAAGAAATATTAAGATTGATTATGTGTGGAAAAAATGATTCTAAGGCTCAGCTTATTTTTAGTACACACGATACGAATTTGTTGGATTTAAACACTTTTAGAAGAGATCAGATTTGGTTCACCGAACTGAATGAGTCCAGAGCAACAGATATTTATTCATTGGCAGAACTAAAGAATGTGAGAAAAGATGAAAATATCAGTAAAGGATATATGAATGGCAAATATGGTGCAATGCCATTTATTCATAATCCTTTGACATTTCCAGTAGAGGAGGAATGCTAATGCCTCAAACGGAAGAAAGAAATCTTGAACTTACACCTCGAAGTATTGGTACACGTGATAGGCGTCCCAATCGTACAATACAATTTGAATTATCAGCTATTACTAATCGTTTTGCAAGTAATTTGTTATCTATAAAGTCACAATTTGAATTGGCTGAGCAATTAAAAGCTGAAGGCAATATACAGTATAAAGACATTTTAAGATCTCAAATAGTTTTTCTTGATAGTGCTTTTGATTTCTTTATGCATGAAGTGACAAAATATGGTATGGCACAAATATTTCAAGGTGTTTGGGAAAAGACAGAACGATATAACAATTTCACCATTCGGTTAGGTGAGATTTCAGATGTTTTACAAAATCCCGAACAAGAAAATTGGTTTTTAGATATTGTAAATGATGCGTATGCAGAAGATACATTTATGAGTGCTGATGCTGTCATTGGTCAGTTGAATTTGATTGGAGTGAAATGGCAAAGTGTTGCAGACAGGGCTTTTTATGAACAAGGTTCAACGACTCCAACCAAAGATAAGTTTAAACATACGCTAAATGCTTTATTTAGGCGAAGAAACCAGATTGCACATCAAGCTGATTGTTTACATGAAACAGGTGCTAAAATAGATATTGAACGCAGAGATGTTGAAATATACATTGATGATATAGAAAAAATTATGACAGCTATTTCTGAGGAAATAGAACATGTAAATAATTCTTAATAATATAAGGGGCGATTATCTCGCCCCTTTATCGCTGTTTCTGTAATTTCGTTGGGAATTCGGTCTGTCCGTTTCTTCTTGATACTTTTATGCCCATGCCACAAGAGAAGCAAAACGGACTTCCGCAAAGTTTCTGGACAAGGTTGAAAACTTTCTCTTGTAAGTTGTACGTAAGGGCAAAAGCAAGGGAAAATACATACAAGTTCATGATTTAAGGCTTTGGAAGCCTAGAAAAACAAGGAAAGTTAGTTGAAAAGATAGAAAAATTTGAATTCAGTGAGGTAGATTATGGCTTCAAGCAAGGAGTATTTAGATTTTGTGTTAGAGCAATTATCTGAATTGGAAGAAATATCATATAGAGCGATGATGGGAGAATATATCATCTATTATCGTGGGAAAATCATTGGCGGCGTATATGACGATAGATTACTTATAAAGCCTACCAAATCGTCTGTTTCCCTTATGCCGGATGCAACATATGAATTGCCTTATGAAGGAGCGAAAGAAATGTTGTTAGTTGATGATGTTGACAGTAAGGAATTTTTGACAAAGCTATTTAACACTATGTATGACGAACTTCCGATGCCAAAGAAAAAGAAATAAATTTAGAGCAGGTTGCGAAAACACAGGAGATAGATTTCGTAAATATTAATAAAAAGATTGTTGATGAAAAAAATAATATTATAGCTGGCTGTATTGCAAGAATGTACTGCTGGAATGTCATATACATAGATATTTTATGGGTGGATAAGAAATACAGAAGACAGAGATTGGGAACAAAGTTATTAAATGAAGTTGAGAAAATAGCGTTAGAAGAAAAGTGTTCGTTGATTCATTTAGATACGTTTGATTTTCAGGCAAAAGATTTTTATATTAAGCAAGGATATGAGGTATTTGGCGTTTTAGAGGATTGTCCAGAGAATCATTGTAGGTATTATTTAAAAAAGAAATTGTAATAGAACGTAGAGGGCTAAATCTGAAGAAGTTTAGACATTTTAGGAGGTGGCAGATGTGTATCATATTGCATTGTGTGACGATAGTAAGGAATTTTTAGAAGAAATGGGGAGAATTGTTGAAAGTAATCTGGAGTACGATAGTAATATGGTATGTAGCAGTTTTTCATCTGGTGTTGAATTACTTGATTCTGATGTATCAGAATTTGATTTGTTAATTATTGATATGCAGATGGACAAAGTAGATGGATTTTCAACTGCAAAACAAGTAAGAAGAAAAAATAAGGACATTGTGATTGGCTTTTGTTCGGGTGTTGTGATGCCACTTCCAGAACATTTTGAAGTACAACCATATCGTTATATGATTAAAAGAAATGATACTACAGAGATTCAGAAGACGGTTACAGAGTTGCTTGCTGAAATGAAACGAAGAAAAAAGAAAAAAATCGTTGAAGTGGTAAGCGATGGAAAAGCATATAGAATTAACATAAAAGATATTCTGTATGTTTATAGGCAGAATAGAGGCAGTATATTAGTAATTGAAAATAATGACATGCAAATATCGGAGAATGGTCCTTATGTTAGCCTGGAAAGCAACGAAAAATTAGTGGATTGGTATCAGCAATTATCTGATTATGGCTTTGAATTTCCCCATACGAGCTATATTGTAAATATGCAGAAAATTAAGAGCATAATAAAAGATGATATCTGTATGAGTGATGGACAACTTCTAAGAATAACTCGAACATATAAACAGAAGTTTCATGAAAGGTTTTCTTATT
>CAYVCL010000049.1:0-8090 GCA_964450185.1 uncultured Lachnospiraceae bacterium
GAGGTCCAGTTATATTTAATTTCTATATATGTAATAAATATACTATTTAGTATTTCATTTTCAAAAACTGGCACGGCAACAAAGGAAAAAATACATTCTTCCTGAAATGCGGAAATAATCTGACTGTATTCCTCATGCTCCATACCATCTTTTGCAACTACAAACCCCACCGGTCTTTCTTTGAAATAATTTACAATGGAATCCACCGCTTCTTCGGTCACTTCATAGCCTAAATCATTGTAGGTAACCTTATTCTTCCCTTCTTTACAGCGAATCACAAAAACCTTATCCATATAGAAATTATCCTTAAATACCGGAAGCACACTGGCAATTTCTTCCTGAACACTCCGGGTCATTCGACTGGTAAATTTCTGTAAAACATGGAAAAAACGGATGGTTTGAACCATGTTATCTTTCTCTTTTTCCCTACTTTTCTGTTTCATTACCTCTGTAATGTCATTGAGAGAAATTTTATGTAACACCATCTTTCCATTTTCTTTTGGTCTTCCTTTTTTCTTTTGTGATTCTAATAATTCCTTAACTTTTTGTTCCCTGTATAAAAATTCGTTTTCCCTACAATACTGTTGAAATTTTATCAGGCTTTCTTTTGCAGCATCCTTTTCTCCCAACTTGATTAATAAGTGGTAATTGTCAAGGGCAAACTCCGCATAATTGAAAAACTTGCCCCCGGTAGAACGCTCCATATACAATTCTGCCTTCCGAAAACAATATTTTGCCTCTGAATAATTTTTATCCGCCTGTTTCATCAGCCCTTCCACAAAATACACAAGAAACATACTGTCATCTGCAAAATATATCTCTTCTTCATCTTTTTGTCCTAACACATGAGCCAGAAACTGCTTTGCCTTATTTAAATACAAGCGGGTTCGGTAAGTTACTTCAAGCCTGAAACTAGCCAAGGCAATCAAACCGTATAATTTAGAAATATTACAGGTTTTCATGGTACTCTGTTTTAACATAAACAATATTTCATCTGCCTCTAGCAAATAATTGCATGCATTTTCATAATCCCCTGCCAGCATGGCATTGATACCCATATTGTATAATGTTTCTACAATTTCATCTGACATGGCATGCTTGTGGTACAAAATAAGCGCCTGATTGTAGTAGCTGTTGGCTTTTTCATAGTGTTCCAAACCACAATTGCTGTACCCCATACCATTATAAATTCCTGCTTCCTCTAACTCATTTCTACTTTGCTTTACAATCGGGAGCATTTTTTCATAAAAATAGATACACACTTTAAAATAGCCATGAATGGATGCAAGCATGACATTCTTCTGATATGCCTCCAACAAAAGCTGCTCATTCTTTGCTTCCGTTGCCATGGCAATACCCCTGTGAAACTCTTTGATTCTATCCTCGATTCCTTCTGTAGTGGTGAAATTTCTATAATCACTGTTATAACAGTAAATATAAATGTGAGCCAAATGATTTTTATAGCCAAATTTTTCACATAACTGAATAAAATCCTCTTCTATCTCCATCTCTTTTTCACAAATCCACAAATTATGAAATCCGGAGTAATTGGACATAATTCTTAATAAACGGAGTTTAAACAATGTCTTTTCATCGTCTATTTCGTCACGTTTACTTTCGCAATATTCCAAACTTGCCTGAAACTGCACATCATTTCCACTATATAAATGCACGAGCATTTTATACTTTTCACTAAGAAATTCTGCCTTTTTCTTCTGACTTTCCTGTTGAAATTCAAGCTTTGCCAGCATATCGCACAATAACAGTGCGTAAGAATATTCTTCCCTACATAAACAAATCCATAGAAAAATACGAATCAGCTCCTGTTCCTCTTCGGCCTTTACTCTGATTCGTTCTTTCTCAATTCTCTCAAAAATTATTTTCAAAAAATAATAGGCTTGTTCATACTCAAATGTATACATTAAATTTGCTAAAGACTCTGCAGATGCAGATACTTCGAAATTTCCTGTTTCCGTTCCTAAACTACTTTCATCCGCTTCCATAATCCAGTTATATACAATATCTTTATTTTCACATAACTGTATCAATTCCCTCAAACTGTTTTGAGCATAAGAAAGGGTTTCCCCTGCTTCATTAAATACCAGTACCATTTTTACGGAATTGGATTTATCCCCTCTAATCATTTGCTCTAAAAGCCAATGCACAGAACTGCTGGCAACATTGATTTCATCCAGCACCCAAAATAATGGCTGTTGGTTTGCAATTTCCTGAACCATATGTAAGACAGCTTCTTGGAATTTCTGCTTTTCATACTGGTATTCCCCTAACATTAATTCCTCTTGTCTTGTGCATCTTCCATTTTCAAAATATGTTTTCAAGATTTCTCTGTGAGCCGGATAAACTTCAGTTTTATCAAAAAATGCTTCTATAGAATAAGATGCATCTTCTAAAGATTTTTCTGTTACATATTCTTTGATGATATCCAAAAAAGGCTCGTACGGTCTTGCCGCCTGAAGAGAATGATACTTATGATAAATCCCTCTCCCTTTCACGTCTTTTTCGTCCATGCAAAATGCATTATTATGTTTGATTAATAAAATATTCTGTGATTTACCCTTTTTCGAAGTGCGCAGAACTGCGTCCATGCATTCCTGTAAATATACCTTCTTTTTATCCCTCATAAGCTTCCCCTCAGTTCATTAACCAATATTTTTTTCTATAGTTAAAAGCAATCTTTGTCTGTTAATCGGTTTCAGCAAATAGCCCTGAGGTCGTAATTGCAGCACTTCTTGAATCTTATCCTTAGAAGAAACCCCGGTCAAAAAAATTACCGGAAGTATTTTCAGCCTTTCATCTTTTCGTATTTTTTCCAATACAGATGGCCCATCCTCTACAGGCATTTCGTAATCCAGTAAAATCAAGTCTGTATGTTTTGTTTCCAAAAACTTCAGAGCAACTTTTCCATTCACTGCAGTTGCCACATCGTAATCATTTTCCAGATACTTTTTAATCATACGTAACATTCTTACGTCATCATCTACCACCAACACATGTTTTCTCGGTTTGTTGTCTTCCATCGAAAGATCCATACTTTTTAATATTTCTTCTACTGACTGCATAAGCTTTCCCCCCCTAAACTTTCGTATATCTTAGCAATTCTCTTGTACATAAAAATACCATATTTTCCTGCTTCCGTCAATAGTTCTCGGTCATTCTGCACTATTTCAGTGAATTTTTGAATTATTTTTTGTGCTTTTCTACCATATATTCCTATTATTGCATCTTTGCTATATCCTGAATCAGATTCTCCATTTCTACTTTTGAGCGGGTGCTTCTTGCCGCTTCAATTACCTGTCTTTTTTCCTGCTCCGTCATAGAGGAAAAACTGTTCATCGCCTGTTCATTCATTGCAAGCCCAAATCCAAGCCCCAAAGGCATATCTTCCTGTCTGCTCATCACATCACCCCCAATACCTTTAAAATCCAGTAAATCAGCCCTACAACCCAACTGGTTACAATTCCATACAAAATTACCGGACCTGCAATGGTAAATATTTTACATCCAATTCCAAATACTTGTCCTTCTGTTTTATACTCTACTGCCGGAGCAGCTACAGAGTTGGCAAAACCAGTGATAGGAACCAAAGCTCCCGCACCGCCAAAGTCTACAATTTTTGAAAACATGTTAAATCCGGTCAATACTACACTCATCAATATCAATAGCATAGAGCACCAACTGCCTGCCACATCCTTATCCATCCCTCTTGCATAACAGAAGTTTAAAATAGCCTGTCCAATCACACAAATAATTCCTCCGGTAATAAACGCCTTTGCCATATTAAAGATTAAATTGCTTTTCGGTGTTACCTGTTCTACGTAATCGTTATATTGCTGTTTTTGCCTTTCATTCATAACCATTCCTCTTTTCTACTCTTATATCTTAATTATTTCACGTTTTCACAAATTTATACGACGCTTCTATTTAATAGGTATTGAAAAAATAAATCAGATTTCCGATTCCCTTTCCAAGAGAAAGTGCCAGTATGCAAATCCCAAGTCCACGTCGAAAATTAATTCTTCGGGCAAAAATAGGAATTCCATCCAATGCTTCTGCAATCGCCAACGCCAGACACCCCACAAAAATTCCCGCAAACAAGCCATAACACCCTAAAAACACATTGCCAAGGGGTATACTCCATTCATACAGGCTAATGAGATTTCCTAACACCGTACCTAAAATTACTGCTGATTCATATGTCATCACGTGAGCACCTGTGTGAGTTTTTCCGGCAAAGCGTGGTATCAGCCCAACCGTAAACAGTACGGTGAACATTCCACCCGCTACCATAACTCCGCCACTAACCCCAAGCACTATAATCAAAATATACTTAATCAACGTCAATTAGCTCACCCTTTCTGTTTACCGTTTCTACCAAGGCATCATTCACATTACTTTCATACATGCGCATTTGCACCTCAATCGGGGTAGGGTCTTTTGTTATTCTTCTGCCTCCAATGTGGTTATAGAAAAGAATGATTCCTAACGTTAGTCCAATAGAATAGGTAAATTCCAAAACTCCCGGTCCATCGGGCATTACGCCAAATACAAGACTGTGAAGGTTTCCAAATACATCCAGCACAGATACATCTTCATTAAATGTCATTATGGCAAAGCCTGCTCCAAAAAAAGCAATCAGTGACACAAAAATCACTTTGATAATATCCCAAATTCTATGCTTCTTTTTATCCCCTACATATTCCACTACACATTCCTTTTCCCCAATACATTGAATTTCTGCATCAGGAAATTCACGGATAATACTGTCCACCACTTTGATTACAGAAATAATTTCCCGTTTTGACTTTTTCACATCCATATGGAATAATTTGATGCACTTTATTTTGGCTGTCAAAGTATTATCTGTACAGCTAATTCCCGCCACATCATTGATTGTCACATCATAAGTTACAACTTTTACATCGCGCTCTAATTTTAGATAAACTGTTTCCTTTTTCATTCCATCACCTGCTAGATTTATTCCCTCTTATTATTTCTGTAAATAAAAAAAATATGCAAAACAGATATCACTTCTGCTTTGCATATTTCTTCTATATAATATGTTATTTACGTTTGCTTTTTCGTGGTTTCTTTTTTCCGGTGTCCTTTTTCCTTACACTGTATCCAAAGTTTCCCAGAAGTTTCCCGATACCATAATATTCTCCATGAGAATACACAATCGGTTTTGCCTTGGAAAGTTCAAACTTGTTCTTTTCATTCAAGTAACTTTCGTCTACATGAACTGCTACCACTTCTGCCAAAAACATATGATGAGAGCCAAGTTCGAACACTTCTTTCACTTTACATTCAATATTTACCGGACTTTCTTTAATTAGGGGTGCCTTTACTTGTGATGCCGCCTCCGGATTCAATTTCATTTCCTTGAATTTGTCAACGTCCTTGCCGGAACGCACTCCGCAGTAATCGGTAGCATACGCTAAAGACTCTGTAGTTAAGTTTACTACAAACTCACCGGTTTCCTTTATCATATGGTAAGAATAACGCTCTGGTCGTACGGATATGGAAAGCATAGGAGGATTGGTGCATACGGTACCCGTCCATGCCACTGTAATAATGTTATTATTTCCATCCTTGTCCGCCACACTTACCATAACCGCCGGCAAAGGATACAGCATATTTCCCGGCTTCCATTCCTGTTTCGCCATAATCGTTCCTCTTACTGAAGCGCTTCCATAAATGTAGGAATCAACTGTTTCTTTCTGGATACTACACCAGCTAACTTATAGTAATCTCCTGCCTCGCATGATACGCCATAAGCTTTTTCTACAAATTCGCCTGCTTTCGCACCTGCGCAGATTAAGTTGGTGGATTCTTCTAAAATATCTGTTAACATGAAGAAAATCATATCTAATCCTTCTTCTTCACATGCCTTTACAATGTATGGTTTCAGACGGTCTGCGATTTCAAATAATTCCTCTGCTGACATGGCACTAATCTGACCTACACCAAAGTTTACATCACCAGCATTGAATTTCTTGAAATCCTGATAGAAGATTTCTTCCGGTGTCTTATCAGAAAGGTTGCTTCCTGCTTTAAACATTGCCATTGCATATTCTTCCACATTAATTCCTGCGATTTCAGCAAGCTTTAATGCGATTTCTTTATCTACCGGTGTACATGTTGGGGAACGGAACATTAAAGTATCTGAAATAATAGCAGAACATAACAAACCTGCGATTTCTTTTGTTACTTCCTGATTGTTTTCCTGATACATCTGGTAAACAATGGTTGCTGTACATCCTACCGGCTGGTTTCTAAAATAAATTGGAACCGCTGTAGATACATCACCAATTTTATGATGGTCAATCACCTCTACGATTTCACCATCTTTGATACCGTCTACTGTCTGTGTCATTTCGTTGTGGTCTACTAAAATAACCTGCTTATTTTCTGCACTTTCTAAAAGTTCCGGTGCCTTTACACCAAAGTACTCCAATACGTACTGTGTTTCTTCGTTTACATTGCCAGCACGTCTTGCTTCGTAAGCTTCTTCTGTAATTCTGTTTTTCAATTCTGCATAACAAATAGCAGAACAGATAGAATCCGTATCCGGATTTTTGTGTCCTACTACATAAATTTTCTGGTTATCTGACATAATCTGCCTTCTTTCCTCGTATTTTTTATTCTTTTCACTATATTATTTTACATATTTTTATTCATTCGTCAACCAAAGAATCGCATCCTTGGTACTATTTTTTCTTTGTTTTTACATTTCTCCTTATCTTTTCTGTATAGTGCACCACTTCTTTTGTGTATTTTGTTTTATTTTTAGATATTATCCATAATTCTTTTGTATATCTTTTACAATCTTTTCATAGCTTGTTCATAGTTTGTTCATAAGCCGTTGCTATACTAAATACAGCTTAGAGATGAGTTACAGGTAGTGTTTTCATTACACACATAGATAAATTTTTTCATAATAGCCCCGGCGTCGAAAGGCGTTCGGGGCACTCCTCATTTTATCGGTAGTTTAGTTAGGAAAAGAGAAAGAGGACATTTCCCTCTTTCTCTTTTATAGCTAAACTGTTTTTATTTTATCACATAAATGCTTCCGCTCTTTACGCCTACCTTTTCTCCGGATAAGGTATAGTTAGAACCATTCTTGCTGTCCCATGAGCCGCTACCATTGTTGAAACATACTACTGCACTTGTAGTTTCGCCCAAATCAATGGTATACATCCATGTATAGCCGCTGTTATCGCTTGTTTTCATCTTTACACCTGGTACGGTTGTCCAAGTGCCATTTACTTTATAATGGATATATGCATTGCTCCAACTGCTGTTCTTATAATATACAGTCATAGTATTTCCTGTTTTTACAACAAAATCTTCTATTTCTGCGCTTGTTTCTTTTCCAGAACCATCGGTTACTGTGACAGATACGTCATAGCTACCTTCTTCTGATGGTGTCCAGCTGAATGTATTTTCTTCTGTTGTTTCGGAAACCACAGTTTCTCCATCCTTTGTAATCTCAAATTTGTAAGAATATGGTTTTGTACCATTTTCTGCGCTTGCAGTAAATGTCACTTCTTTGTCAACAAAAGCTGTTGTTTTATCAGCCGTTAATGTTGTGTGGTAAGTAAGATTTAATTTGGTTACCACTCCATTTTTCACACCATAATCTCCACTTTCAACTACATAGTTCGCTCTGTTATTGTTGTCCCAAGAACCGTTTCCATTATTGAAACATAGTGTTGCACTTGTTGCTGTTCCTAAATCAATGGTGTATTTCCACTGATATCCGGATACTCCATCTTCCGCTTCCATCTTTACTCCAGGTACCGCTGTCCATGTACCATTTACACTGTAATGAATGTATGCTGTGCTCCAGCTACTGTTGTAATAGTAAACTGTTACTGTATTTTCCGGTACCGGAGTTGCTGTTGGAGCTATCGTTACGGTTGGTTCCACGGTCACCACTGGTGTAGCTGTTGGTGCTGCAGTTGCTGTCGGACTTGGGGTTGCTGTTGGTGCTACCGTTGCTGTTGGTGCTACCGTTGCTGTCGGACTTGGGGTTGCTGTTGGTGCTACCGTTGCTGTTGGTGCTACCG
>CAYVCL010000049.1:8190-24154 GCA_964450185.1 uncultured Lachnospiraceae bacterium
TTACAACCGGCTGATCCGGTGAAACAATAACAAGTGGTTCCAATTCCTGAACTGCTCCATTGCTTACTCCATACCATCCTGCTTTCACAGTATAATTTGCTCCATTTTTACTGTCCCAGGAACCATTTCCATTATTGAAACATACAGTTGCTGAATCTGAACTTCCTAAATCAATTACATATTTATAAGTATAGCCTGCATATTCTGTCGTTGCCTGCATTTTTACGCCCGGTACGGTTGTCCATGTACCATCTACTTTGTAATGAACATATGCATTGGTCCATCCGCTATTGTAATATAAAGTCACTGTATTATCAGATGGTGTTGCTGTTGGGGTAGGTGTTACATCTCCTTCTACATAAGCATACCATGAGCCGGAACACTTATTTGAAGTTCCGTTTGGCTTGTAACAATTCTTTTCTGTAGTCGGAATTGTAAGGTCATTTGTCTGAATTTTCCAAGAATTCGCTCCGTCTGTATTCTTGAAAATCACTTTTGTATATGGACCTGTTACATTAAATTTGTAAATCTGATTTTCTGCATCAATTAAAGTTCCAGGAACCACCTTATTTCCATTGTCATTCCATACATATGCATAGACTTCAGACCATTTTGCCGCTGAATTATCAAAATAAAATTCTGATTCTTTGGTTAAACTTCTAAAATAAGAATCTAAAAATGCTACACGATTCTTAACAAAGGAATCTACATAATCAACATTTGCTTCAAAAGTAGAACCTGTGTATGCACTTCCCCAGTAAGTTGTACCAAGGAATTTAAATCTGTTGAAGTTCATGTTTGCTGAACTTTCTATAATAGAAGCGTATTCTGTAAGCGGACGTACATTGTCTGTATAAGCTTCTGTTTCTCCAATTGATACCTGAAGCAATGGATAAAAATCTTCTTCCCATACTTTTGCTACTTCTTTCATGAAATCATCATGAGTACAAAGAGCAGCCAAGAAACATTTCTGTGTCTTATTGTTATAAATGGTTTTGTTCTGTACATATAAATAACTGGTATTTAATAAATCTTTTGAATTGTATCCGCCAAGTGCCCAGTCAAAATCCCAAGCCGGACCAAAACGAATTACATCATTTGTATCCTTATAGCAGTAAAAACTGGTTGCATTAGCATCATTATCCATAGTTAATTCTTCAATTATGTACATCATAGCTGCTGATTTTACATCTAAATACTCTGTATAATATACACCGTCAGAATTGTATCCGTCAGAAGAATACACTGCATCTTCCATATTCTGGAAGTATTCACGAATATACTCTACCTGTGCTTTCGAAGCAAATTCCGGAGTTTTAACTACTACCTGCTGTCTTCTGTCACTTACGAATCCGCTGGCTTCATTCGGATATCTTTCATCCAATTCAAATTCTAATAAATACCCACCGGTAATGTCTTCCGGATTATTTGGAATATTGTAATATTTATAAGTTCCTGCGCTGGCACTGGAAGTAGAACCACCACGAGAATAATCTTCTAAATCCTCGCTGTTTATATCTTCTGTTTCGCCCTCTAAGTCATAAATATCAATACGTTTTGAATCGATTTCCACCTTAGATGTAACTAAATAGTTTCCAATATAACGTCCATTCTGATATACATCGGCATATTCTCTTTCCGGTGTATAGGCAAGTCCTGCATCTTCTGTCAAATCAAAGACAAACTTATTACGAATCAAAGACTGATCAAAATCATTTGCAAGTAAACACCATTTCTTTGATTTTTCCATACCAAATAATTTCACTTTTGAATCTAATTTAATATTGTATGGATATTTATAAAATAATTCCTGTGCTGCCTTCCAGGAAGAATTTCCACGACCTTTAATCTGCTCTAATCCAACCTGTGCTGCTTTTCCATCTTTATCTACATATACGATGTCACCGGAATCCTTATTTGCCTTGTCGGCATTTACTTTATCCAGACTTCCACTTTCTGTGGTAATAAACATGGTATTGATATTTTCTGACTTCATCACAGTCAGTTTATAAGTAGTGGAACCTACTTTAACACTATAATTACCGCCACCAGCAAAAATATTGGTAGTTTCACCATTTTCTACGGCTGTACCGTCTACATATAATGTATCAGAAAAAGAATGCCAAATTGTCAATGCATCCAAATCTGCACTGGATGGCAAATAGAAGTAGTATCTTCCTTCGGAAGAACTATAGTGCCACTTAATAGCATCTAAGCTATCGTTTTTACTATAGGAACTACCATTTACCCAAAGTGTATTTGTTGAGTTGCTGACAATTTCCGGAGTTGCTGTACTTGTTACATCTGCTGCATTTGCTACTACACAATCCGGCATTGTGGTAATCACACATACCAGAATCATCAGCAGTGCAAAAATTCTTCTGTTTTCACGAAGCTTTTGTAAAATTCCTGTCTTCATGGATACCTCCTGTTTTTTCATTTCCTTTTCATATTTGTTACAAATTTATTAACTTAAACAAAGTATACTATCTGATATCATTTCTGTCAACCCAAAACCCGTACTTTTTTCCTATTTTTTACTCTATTAACTTTTCTAATTTTTCCACTAAAAAAGCAGTTAGCCTTTTCTAAAGACTAACTACTTTCTTTCCTACCCTTATTAAATATATTCTGTCCTATTGCATATTCTAAGGTTTTCCAGTACCTTTTTAATCTCCCCGGTACTGTTCTTATTGCAAATTAATGTGGCATCTTCGGTATCCACAATTACAAGATCTGAAAGCCCTACCGCTGCAATCAATTTATTATTTCCTTCAATAATACAATTTTTCGTATCGATAGTGATAATATTTCCGGTTACGGTATTGCCAAATTCATTTGTCTGTTTGATACGCTCTACCGCATTCCAGCTTCCCACATCATCCCAGCCAAAAGCTCCTGGTATGATATAGATATGATCTGCTTTTTCCATAATTCCATAATCTACGGATTCTGATACAAAAGCTGTAAATTCCTTTACAAGTACCTCTTGCTGTTCTTCTGTACCGATGGAGGCTTTAATGCGATTTAAGCCTTCCATAGTATCTGGCATAAATTTCTGCATGTTCTCTAATATAGAAGAAACTTTCCACACAAACATACCACTGTTCCACAGATATTCACCGGAATTTAAGTATTCTCTTGCCACTTCATAGTTTGGCTTTTCCACAAACTTTTCTACTGCATAACCATTTCCACGCATCGCGTCTGTATCAAATTTAATATATCCATAACCTGTTTCCGGGTAAGTTGGCGTAATACCAAGAGTCACTAAATTTCTTCCGTCTTCTGCAATTTCAATGGCATCTTTTAATGTTTTTACAAACATTTTGTTGTGCTTAATCAAATGGTCGGAAGGAAGCACCATCATAATGGCATCGTCGTACTTTTTCGCAATATGTACAGCCCCTAACCCGATACAAGGTGCTGTATTTTTTCCAACCGGTTCACATAGAATGTTCTCTTCCGGAATTTCCGGCAACTGCTCCATTACTAACGCTTTGTAGTCCTGATTGGTTGCAATATATACATCCTCAATATCTACAAGACTCTGAATTCGCTCCACAGTCAACTGAATCATACTTTTTCCGTCATCTGTAAGACACAAAAACTGTTTTGGCAGATTTTTTCTACTACGAGGCCAGAAGCGTTCCCCACGTCCTCCCGCCATAATCAATGCTGTATTTTTCATATTAAATTCTACCTTTCTGCACGCATTTCGCTATGAAGAAAATCTTCATAGGCTAATTTAATTCCATCCTTTAATTCTGTATGATATTTCCAGCCAAGTCCCTCTAATTTACTTACATCCAGTAATTTTCTCGGTGTACCGTCTGGTTTTGAAGTGTCAAAGGTAAGATTTCCTTCGTATCCCACTACTTCTTTGACTGTTTCGGCAAGTTCCTTAATTGTCACTTCTTTTCCAGTACCAAGATTTACTGTTTCATCGCCAGAATAATTATTCATTAAATAAACGCATGCCTCTGCCAAGTCATCCACATACAAAAATTCGCGAAGTGGGGTACCTGTTCCCCAGATAACAACTTCTTCCAGCTTAGTTTCTTTCGCTTCATGGAAACGTCTGATTAACGCCGGCAATACATGAGAGTGTTCCGGATGATAATTATCGTTTGGTCCATAAAGATTTGTAGGCATTACGCTGATATAATCGGTTCCGTACTGCTTGTTTAAATATTCACAATATTTCAATCCTGAAATCTTTGCCAGTGCATACGCTTCATTTGTCTGCTCCAAGGCAGAGGTTAATAAGCAGCTTTCCGGCATAGGCTGTGGTGCCATTCTTGGATAAATACAGGAACTGCCAAGAAACATCAGCTTCTTTACCTGATTTTCATAAGCGGAACGAATTACATTCATTTCCAGAATCATATTGTCATACATAAAATCTGCCGGATGCTTGCTGTTTGCCATAATTCCGCCTACCTTTGCAGCCGCCAAAAATACATATTCCGGCTTTTCTTCTGCAAAAAATGCTTCTACCTGATCCTGTCTTCTCAAATCCAATTCTTTCGATGTTCTTGTTACAATATTGGTATATCCTTTTTTCTCTAATTCTCTTACAATGGCAGAACCAACCATTCCTCTATGGCCTGCCACATAAATCTTTGCATTTTTTTCCATTATTATTTATCCTCCTAAAAGAATCCCACGCCTTATGCGTTTTTTTCACGAAATTCTTTTGCGCTGATTCCAGCCAGTTCTTTCATATCGCTGTCTACCATCATAGCCACCAGTTCTTTAAAGCTTACTTTACGCTGCCAGCCCAACTCTGTTTCTGCCTTTGTAGCATCTCCCCAGAGAAGTTCTACTTCTGCCGGACGGAAATATCTAGGATTTACGGCAACTAACACTTTGCCTGTCTTTTTATCAATTCCCTTTTCATCTACACCTTCGCCCTGCCATTCAATTTCAACGCCAACTTCTGCAAAGCTTAATTCTACAAATTCACGTACCGTATGAGTTTCATTTGTGGCAAGCACATAATCTCCCGGCTTGTCCTGCTGTAAAATTCTCCACATTCCTTCTACGTAATCTCCTGCAAATCCCCAGTCACGTTTTGCATTCATATTACCAAGATATAAAGTATCCTGCTTTCCTGCCATAATTTCTGCTACCGCTCTTGTAATCTTACGTGTAACGAAAGTTTCTCCACGTCTTGGTGATTCATGATTAAATAAAATACCATTACATGCAAACATGTCATAAGATTCTCTGTAATTCACAGTAATCCAGTAGGAGTACAATTTCGCTGCACCATATGGACTCTTTGGATAAAACGGTGTTTTCTCACTCTGTGGTGCCGTTCCAGGAATTCCCCCAAACAACTCAGAAGTAGATGCCTGATAAAATTTACATTTCAATCCACTCTGATGAATCGCATCCAACAAACGAATCGTTCCAACCCCAGTAGTTTCCGCAGTATATTCCGGCACTTCAAAAGAAACCGCCACATGGGACTGCGCTGCTAAGTTATATACTTCATCCGGTTTAATCTTATTAATCAAAGAAAGTAAGTTACAAGAATCCGTCAAATCCCCATGATGAAGGAAAAATCTCTTATCTCTTAATTCTTTATTATTATATAAATGGTCAATTCTATCGGTACAAATCGTACTATGACGTCTGATAATACCATGTACCTCATACCCCTTATCCAACAAAAGCTCTGCCAAATAAGAACCATCCTGACCTGTAATACCTGTAATCAAAGCTACCTTACTCATATTTAACCTCTTTTCTCATTTTTACATTTTTCTAAATAGCATTTTTTTGTATTTCTTTTTCCAGTATAATATACTATAATTAGGAAGTAAATGTCGGACGTTGACTTTTTATAGTAAAATATTGCGGTGCAGGTTGGGACGTGTGGGTGGGTAAGGGGATGTGGAGGGCATAGGGGTTGGGGACTGAGGGTGATGGCGGGGGAGGAACGGTTCCGGGAGGCTGGAAGTTCTAAGTGTCCCGTTGATAAGTTGTGGCAAACAGTACGCAACCGGAACGCATTCGCCATCCATGGCTCAGGCGTTCCTTTTCCGGACGTCCTGTCCGGAAATTGCTGTGGATTGACCGGGACACTAAGAACTTCCAAGCCCCCCTCCACAATCCCTCCCCCACCATCACCCTCAGTCCCCAACTTCGCTAAGCCTACACTGCGCCTTAGACAGCCAAGACGTCACAACCAGACCGCAAGTTGGATGGGAGGCTGCGCCTCCTCCCAACTTGCTAGGAAGCGGCTGGCTATAGTTTTTCCAATGCCTAAAGCAAGCCCCCCAAACTCACTCAAACAGCACCCCAGCCAGCCAATTCCCACAGGATGAAATCTAATTTCATCCTGTGTATCTCACGCATTTTTGCTGTTTGCCGCTGAGGTCTGCTGATGGTTGGACAAAGGGAGCGTGCAGGGCGGGACTGTGGAGGGGGATTAGATGCTGTTGGGCATCCCTCGATACACAGCAATTCCCGGACAGGACGTCCGGGAAAGGAACACCTGAGCCATGGATGGCGAATGTGTTCCGGTTGCGTACTGTTCGCCACAACCTCCCCCGGATGCCCTACAGCATCTTATCCCCCCAAACCGTTCTGCCCTGCACGCTCCCTTTGTCCAACCTACCACCACCACCCTCACCCGCAACCACAAACACACTGACACACCCAAGGAGGAAATTATGTTACAGCCATTTTCATTCACCACCCAAGAATCCGTCACCAAATCCGACCGTGTCCTGAACACCCCCAGCGACTTTGCCAAGACAAATTTGTTGTATCTTCAGGAGGCAGGTTATTTAAAAAGTTTAAAAAGCCATATTTCTAAGCGAGAAAAGCTGGATTCTTATTTGTTTCTTATTGTTTTATCAGGTAAGGGAAAATTTACTTATCAGAAGCAGGAATATTTGCTTTCTCCTAAGGATTGTCTGTTAATTAACTGTGCCAATGCTTATTCTCATCAAAGTAGCGAGGAGGAGCCTTGGGAGCTTATGTGGATTCATTTTAGTGGAAGGGATGCTATTCCTTTTCTTACTTATTATAATGCACTGGTTCCTTCTCTTTTATTTCATGTGGAAAGTTTTACCGATTTTACTTCTATTATTGAGCAATGTATGCAGCTATCCCCGAAAAAAGATGTGGCTTCGGAGTTTTTGATTCATAAATCTATTACGGATTTGCTTACTTTGTGTATCAGCCACAATCAGCGTGAATCGGAGGATAAGGCTTCTACGAAAATAAGGGAAATTAAGGAATATATTGATGCTAATTTTGCAGAGGATATTTCTTTGAGCCAGTTGGCGGAAGCTTTTTTTATCAGTAAGTATTATCTTGCCAGAGAATTTAAAGATACTTATGGTATGACTGTGGGCAGTCATATCACTTCCTGCCGAATTACTTACGCTAAGACACTGCTTCGTTTTACCGACTTAAAAATCGAAGAAATTGCAGGTAAATGTGGCATTCCGGATACCAATTATTTTACAAAGGTCTTTCGTAAGCTGGAAGGATGTACGCCTAAGGTTTATCGTAAGCAATGGTAAATAGCAGTATCAGTTCCGCCTTTTGCACTATTTGTTTCGATACTGCTCCAGTTCTTTCTTTAATGCATCGATTTCTTTCTGCGCCTGTTTCTGTACCATTGCTATCGCCGTTTCAGCTTCTTCGGCTCTCTTTGTTGCCTTTGCTACTTCTGCTTCTGCCTTTGCCACTTTTGCTTCTGCCTTTGCTACTTCTGCTTCTGCCTTTGCTACCTTTTCAGCCGCTTCCTCTTCATATTCCTTCTGAAATAATCTTAAGGTTTTTTCTTCATCATACTCTGTCAAAAGCATATCCTTCACCTCCGCCCGATGTTCTATCAGGATTTTCTTTAATATTCCTTCTTCAATACATTCGTCTACCGCTCTATCTATAGCTTCTTCAATGCTATAACTCTCGCTATAGTTTTTTACTTTGTTCACAAAGACAGCATATTCGCCCAGTACTTTACACTTTTCCATGATTTCCTTATTGTGTCCATAATTGATATTCAACTGCAATACTTCGATTTCCATGCAGCCCTTAATATCATGACTGGCAAAACTGTCGGATAATTTCAAGATTTTCCGCTCACCTTTCCAACTGTTTCCATTGTAAAAAACTACATATTGAGGTGTTGGCAGAGGGATTGCTTTACTACCAAACATATTGTAATCATTTTTGCTTATATATTTTTCATACTGTCTGGCAAAGTATAACAATCCACGCAATGGCATATTGGCATTGTCGCTACTTTGATGCTCGAACAGATTCATACGGAAATCCAATATAAACGCAATATCATTCTTCATTCGCATATAGATTACATCTTCTAAGGTAACAATCTCTAAATCTTCCGGCAGATTGTATGCGGTATCATTTAAGGCATTATACAACGCCAACAGATTTTCCTTTTCCTGAAAAATAAATTTAAATAAACGGTCTTTGTGTTCTCGGTTAATTCTCATATACATCTTCCTTTCTTTTTGGGAAGTTACATATGAGTTTTGATACTTTTATGATAACTTAGATAAAGTACTGTTGCAAGATATTTTATCGCTTTTCGTAAACATTTTTTTCAAAACCCCTATGTACTTCTTCTCTTTGTTTTTATTGAGAATCTCCATTCAGATTTGAATGAATCTTTTTGATGTGATTAGAATAACATAATTTGAATTATCTGTCCAGTGCTGAATTTTCGTTTTTAAAATTCACGCAACAATTCATCTTATTGAAGTTGGCAAGACACCTATCCCCCTACAAACAATAAGAAGTTTCCAGAGCTGTTTCGCATCTGCTCCGGAAACTTCTTATTGTTTGTAGGGGGATAGGTGTCTTGCCAACTTCAAATAAACTGAACTGTTGCCTACCGTACTTCTTATACCAATGGATATTTGTCTGTTAAAGATTTTACTAATGCTCTTGCTTCTTCTGCCTTAGATGCATCTTTAATCATCATAGCGATAGCTTCTGCTACCACATCCATATCATCTTCCTTAAATCCACGAGATGTAACTGCTGGTGAACCAAGACGGATACCGCTGGTTACGAATGGAGATTTTGGATCATTTGGAATTGTGTTCTTATTACATGTAATATTAACAGAATCCAATAATTTTTCAATTTCTTTTCCTGTAAGGTCATATGGTGTTAAATCAACTAACATTAAGTGATTATCTGTTCCATCAGATACAATCTTAATATCACGTTTCTGTAATCCCTTACATAATGCCTGTGCATTTAATGCAACCTGTTTCTGATATTCTTTGAATTCCGGCTGTAAAGCTTCTTCAAAGCATACTGCTTTTGCTGCGATTACATGCATTAAAGGTCCACCCTGAATTCCCGGGAATACTGCTTTGTTAAAGTTGAATTTTTCTGCAGCTTCTTTGTTGGCAAGAATCAGACCACCTCTTGGTCCTCTTAATGTTTTATGAGTTGTAGTAGTTACCACATCTGCGTATGGCATTGGTGATGGATGTATACCTGCTGCTACAAGACCAGCGATATGAGCCATATCTACCATAAGATAAGCACCAACTTCATCTGCTACTTCTCTGAATTTCTTAAAGTCAATGGTTCTTGCATAGGCACTGGCACCTGCTACGATTAACTTTGGTTTTGCTTCTAAAGCAATTTCTCTTAATTTATCATAATCAATAAATCCTTCATCGTTTACGCCATATGGTACGATGTTGAAATATTTTCCTGAAATATTTACTGGGCTTCCATGTGTTAAATGTCCGCCATGGTCAAGATTCATACCCATTACGGTATCTCCCGGCTCTAACATTGCAAAAAATACTGCAAGGTTTGCCTGAGCACCAGAATGTGGCTGAACATTTGCATAGTCGCATCCAAACAATTCGCATGCACGTTTGATTGCTAAATTTTCTACAACATCTACACAATCACATCCACCATAATAACGTTTTCCCGGATATCCTTCTGCATATTTGTTTGTCATTGGACTTCCCATAGCTGCCATAACTGCCTTACTTACCCAGTTTTCGGATGCAATCAGCTCAATATGACTGTTCTGTCTTGCTACTTCCTCTTCGATTGCCTGAGCAACTTCCATGTCCACTGCTTTTACTTCGTCTAATGAATACATTTCTCGTCCTCCATTTTAATTATTTGTTATGTATTCCTCCAGATATTCCTCCAGAGTAATGTCATTTTCCATAATATAAGTTGCAGCCTCCACGCCTACATATCTAAAATGCCAGGATTCTGCCTTTCTGTGGGTAATCTCTTCTTTCCCCTCCATATATCTTACAATAAATCCATATTCCTTGCAATGCTCTTTTAACCAAATTGCTTCTTTCGTATTTGCATGAGCTGCATCCAGACTCTGATGGTAAGAACTTACAATATCTACTGCAAGTCCGGTCTGATGCTCACTATGTCCTGCCGGTGCTACGCCTTCATAAGTAAGTCTTAATGCGTCTTCTTCATCATATCCTTTGGCTTTGTACTTTGCCACATCTTTTTTGACTAAGCTTTCCTGCTTTTGGAAGGTCCGGTAACCGGAACATATTTTACATTTCATTCCTGCGGCCCTTGCATCGCTCAACATTTCTTTTAGACTTTCTGTAATTCTTGCATCTACCTGTTTTCCTTCTACGTATACCAGTTCCACATCATAATCTTCCGGTACTGCATAATCATCATTGATAAGAAGTAAATTCCAAGGCAATGCATCATTATCAATCACAACTTCTTCTTCCACATATGCCTGCGTCTGTGTTTCTGTCTTTGCTACTACTTCCGCTTCCACTTCCTGCACCTGTGAATTCATTTCTGTTTCTTCCCCAACTAACAGATTATTCTTGCTTTCACTGGCGTTGACTTTAGATGGCAGATTTAACTTTCCTGTAATTCCTGTCATAGCAAGTGCAGCTACACATACCACTGCTACTGGTACAACCACAAGTCTGTTCACAGGTTTTAACTGCTTCTTTACCTGTTCACTGTTATATTCCACATTTCTTATACTTGTACGGTATCCACCAGATTGTTCTTCGTATTCATACATGTTTTCTCCCCCTGCCAAATCCAGCTGTCTTTTTCCCACTCTGGACTGGATTGCTTTCTTTATATTCTCTACGAAAATAATCACTGCAAGTACTGCGATGACCATATTTTTATCTTTCGGATGCTCTTTTCCATAAGAAATTAATTTTTCTTTTATGTTCATTCTTTTTTCACCATTGTTCTGAATCATTTATCTCTCATTGCTACTTGTTTCAATATTATAACATTTTTGTTACGAAAATGCCATACATAATATGCTAAATTTTTTTAAACTTTTCTGAAGATTTTCTATTTGATATTGATTTCAATCTTTCGCTGTGCTAAGGTGGGTAATGGAATTTATTTTATATATTTACAAAGGGGCTTTTATCTTATGAGATATTTGATGATTACTCTGATTGTATTACTTGTGTATCTGATTCTTATTGTCCCCCGCTTTCCAAAAAGAAAGGCTACCAGAGAATATATGGGAAAATGCTATGCCCACCGAGGACTATTTTCCAATGAAACTTCCTGTCCGGAAAACTCTCTGCCCGCCTTTGCAAAAGCTGTAGAAAGCGGTTATGGGATTGAAATGGATGTTCAGATTACAAAGGATAACAAACTAATTGTCTTCCACGACAATACGTTAAGTCGTATGTGTGGAATTGACGTAAACGTGCGGGATAAAACATATCGAGAGCTTTGCGAACTGACATTACTTGCCACGGATTGCAAAATTCCATTGCTTTCCGAAGCGTTAAAAATGGTAAATGGTTCTGTTCCACTGTTAATCGAAATCAAACTTCCTGTATTTAACACACTCACCTGCCGTCTGGTAGATGAGGTTTTACGTAACTATAAAGGAAAATACTGCATTGAATCCTTCAATACACTGGCTTTACTCTGGTACCGTATTCACCGTCCGGACATTGTACGGGGACAGTTATCCGGTAACCTTACCAGACCAGTTGCTGATGGCGGCTTCTTCCTTTGTTTTATTGTAAAATATTTACTAACCAACTTTTTGGCACGACCGGATTTTATTTCTTTCTGTTACAAGGATACCTTTAACTTAAGTTATCTTCTAAACCGATATATTTTCCGGGTACCAACCTTTGCCTGGACCATTGATTCACCAAAGGCTTACGCCGATTCTTTCAAAAAATTCGATTCTTTCATTTTTGAAGGCTTCATTGCGTAGTATTGTGCTTTTTTTAAACCTGTGATATAATTTTGAAGAAACTTCGGGGAGGCATTTTTTTATGAAAGCATTTTTCAAAAAATACAAACACATTTTATGGTTTTCCTATGGATTACTATACCTTCCATGGTTTATATATCTGGAAAACCACGTCACGCGCAATTTTCATGTAATACATATGGAAATTGATGATAAAATACCATTTATTTCTATTTTTATCATACCATACATGTTATGGTTTGCGTATGTAGCAGGAGTTCTTGTATATCAGTGCTTTACCAATGCATCTGATTTCAAAAAGAATTGTATTTTCTTGTTTACGGGAATGACTATATTTTTAATTGTATCTACTCTGTATCCGAACGGACACCATTTACGTCTGGAAGTTTATCCGGATTCTTCCATTTTTACCAAAATGGTAATGTGGTTACAGTCAACTGATACACCAACCAACTTATTCCCAAGTATTCATGTATATAATTCTATCGGAACACACATTGCAGTTACACATTCCAGCACTTTGAAGGAAAAGAAATCCATTTGTATTGGTTCCTTTATCCTAATGGTGTTAATTTGTATGTCAACTGTATTTTTAAAACAACATTCCATGTTTGATGTGCTTACGGCATTTCTCATGGCTATTGTAATTTATCCGCTGGCTTATGCAAAAGAGCTTCTTGCTTTTGCACAGCGCAGAAGAATTTTCAACTTAAAAGAAACCGACTAAGATAAAAATCAAAAAACTCGAACAACCTTGTGATTCCAAAGTTGTTCGAGTTTTTTTAGTTAAATCCGAAGAATTTCTGGGTAATCTTATAACCTACCACAGATACCTGGCGTCCTCCTTTTCCCGGCAGATTCATATATCTTCCCAGAAGTCCGCAACGTATCTTTAAGTACAAACGCTTATCGCTCTTTTTTAAATATTCCCAAAGTTCCTGCTTCTTTTCGTAATTTTCATCGGTTCCTGATTTAATCAACATAATCGAAGATACCGTCATAATAATATCCAGATAGCTTATCATATAATTTCGAAGCTTTCTATTGGTTAATTTCGATAAATCTATATAATCAATCATCAGCTTATTTACCTTTAACTGCTGGTCAATTCTGCGAATCATTACTTCTTCATTTACAGACTGGTCATCTCTTCCAATAAAATATCTGTAAAAGTTCTCATTCAGATAATACATGGTTTTCACATATGGCAATGGGTTGAACACGAAAATATTGTCCACATAGAACGTATGTTTCGGAAGTTCCAATTCACATTCCCGCAATATCTGTGTACGATAAATTACAGAATGCATCAAAATATACTGGCCCTTATGAAAATGTTTCACTTCATTCCATGTAAAAATTCGATTTTCCGGAAGTGCCGAAGTATATCTCATAACCTTTTTCCTTTTGGCACCTACTTTGTCGTACACGAAATTACTAATCAACATATCCAGTCTTGTTCCCGATCTGGTGATTTCTTCCAACACGCTCAAAATCTTTCGATAAGGTCCTTCACTTACCCAGTCATCACTGTCCACCACCTTAAAGAATAAACCACTAGCATTTCGAATCCCTGCATTTACCGCCTCACCATGTCCACCATTTTCCTGATGAATTGCCTTTACAATGCTAGGATATTTTTTTTCATAATCATCTGCAATTTGAGCTGTACCATCCACTGACCCGTCATCTACAATGAGAATTTCCACTTCTTCTCCACCTACCAAAATGGAGTCGATACATTTCTTCATGTATTGTTCCGAGTTATAGCAAGGCACTACAACAGATAATAATTTCATTTATAATACCCCCTCTGGTTTCATTTTCCACTCTTTCACAATCTCTAAAAGATTCTGTGATGTTTTTAGTGTTACCGTATGGTGCTCTCCGTACTGTAACAAACAAATATCATAGATTCTCAACATATTTGTATATGCCTCTTTGGTATTTCCCAAATAATAATCACACATTGCCAATTCTCTGCGGTAATTGAGTGTATCCACGTCTGCAGGACCGTAATAGCTTTCTGCCGCTTCATAGGCTTCCTGCATTCTCTGATATCCTTTTTTATAGTCACCCAGCTTCCAATAGCTTCTTCCTGCCAATGCAGTGATTTTAATTGTCTTTTTATCTTCTTTTCCGTATTTTCCTGTATAAAAACGTTTTAATTCCTCTGCCAGCTTCAATGCATTATCACATTCTCCAGCAGCCAAGGAAATACTTGCCAGCATATCATATGCTTCAATTTGTTCTGGTGAGTTTTTCGGAAAACTGTTTCTGGTAATCTTTACGATTTTCTTTGCAATCGGAAGGGCTTCCGCCTGATTATATGCACCATTGTAGGAAGCTGCCACAATTTTATACACATTCAACTTATCTTCCTCTGTCTTAAACACAATATCTGCATTTCGCAATATTTCTTCTCTGGCATGGGCAGTCCGTACGATATCTGCCTCAGCAAGAGCCTGTATCAGCTCTTGCGTATAATATAAGATTTCTTCTTTTGCCTTTAATCTGTTTCGTTCCATTTCTTTACCTCTATTATGCACTATATTTCACAATCAGCATTTCCACACCAATTTTATCATTCAAACGTCCGCTTTTTACGGCTTCTTCTGTTTCCGCACAATCCTGCAACGCTATTTTCAACTGTTCCTTTTCAAAATGTCCTGCCTGAGCAAAATATTTTCCCACAAGAAAAGGTGCCAAGGACGTTTTCTTTGCAATTTCACTGTTATCTTTTCCCAGACGCTTCAATTCCTTGACTTGCAGCAGTAAATTAAACTGACGCACAATCAAAAATAAAATTCGCATAGGCGGTTCTTTTAATGATAATAAATCGTAATACAAATTTAATGCCTTTTCCTGTTTTTTCTCTGCAATGGCACTTATCATATCAAAAATTTTATTGGTAATGGTTACCGTACAGACCGCTTCCACCTCTGTGGGTGTGATAGAATCCTTATCCATACAGTAACAGACAAGCTTTTCCAACTCTTTTTCAATATGCTCCATATCGTCACCAGTCTTGGTAAGAAACAGCTCCAAAGCTGCCTTGGTAATGTTTTTATTTTCTACCTTTAATTTTGACAATACCCAGGTGGTTAAAGTTCTGGTATCCTGCCTTGCCATTTCAATGACTCTGCCCTTGTCTTTGACCGCTTTAAACAACTTGTTTCGCTTATCTACTTCTTCTTCCACGAACAATAGATACGTGGTTTCCGGCAATTCCTTTACATAGTCTGAAAATTCATTGGAGGATTTAAACAAACCGGAATTTTCAATAACAATTAGTCTGCGCTCTGCAAAAAAAGGCAACGTTTCTCCGATATCAATAATCTCCGGAATGGGTACTCCCTTTCCAGCATAATAATTGTAATTCATTGTATCGTCTTTTTCAACCAAAGCATTTCTTAATTTTTCTTTATACATCCGCTTTAAGTAGGCTTCTTCTCCATATAGCAGATAAACCTGCTTAAAACTGTTGTTCTTAATATCTTCATTTATACTCTTCATACACAATACCTCATTGTTTGCACTTCTCATATATTATCATATGTGTACCATCTGTTTCAACCGTTATTGCGCCATCATTCATTGTAACATACATTTTAGAATTTAGTTTATTAATTCTTTCTAAAAATCCCTGATGGGGATGGCCATAGGAATTCGTTAGGACAATAAAAATGATACAATCTTAACGATTGTACCATTTGGGGTGTT
>CAYVCL010000050.1:0-23770 GCA_964450185.1 uncultured Lachnospiraceae bacterium
GACAGCTTGGTGAAGTGTGCCCTTTTATGGCTTTCCTCTACTTTCTTTCACACTAATCCTCTTCTAGTTCCTTGAGACATTTTAACACCTTATTCTTTCCGCAGCCGATATCAGCCATAATATCTGCCACGCTATAGTGTATGTAGGTTTTACCATCTTCATCCAACCACCCATTTTTTATGGACAGGCTGATGCGGTCTATCATCATGCCATGCTAAATTGAAAATTCTAATGGATTATTTTGAATATGCATTTATTCCTCAGGAATTTTTTGAATCCATTTGCACTCCTCGCCATCCTGATTTCTATAAGTCACCTGTGCTTCTGTCTTTTCCTCATTTAACTGAAAAGAAACGTATTCACATCCTTCAATGTCTGAATAAGTAGTAATATCAGGCTCGGAATCTCTCATACTTTCCCAATAATAGTATTCACAGTTTGTAATATATTCCTTGTCATCCTCTTTTACTTCTGTTTTCACATAAAAGTAGGAGTTTTTGTCTGCGGTCTGCTCTCCGTGGGTTTTTGTCACCGGAACGACTGCCTGTCTGGTATAATCATAATCCATGCACCATTCATCTGTCCACAGCAAATAAATGGAATACCCATTCAAATCAGAAGTTTTCATAGTTTCTTCATTATCTATATGAAAATACTTATCATCAAATGATACTTCCTCTTTTGTACGATACGCCGTATATACATAGGTTATCTGATTTTCGCCCGTAAGCAGTGCATATTCATATTCTCCACAGTGATTGTACACTGCCACATAAGCCGGATAGTGAAACTGTCCCTTTTCTTTCCGCAACGCCTTTTTCTGCTTTCCGTAAGATTTACTGGTATTTTCCAGACGATTAATCTCTGCTTCGTAATCTTCTTTGGAATAATCACACTGCAAAAACACTTCGCAAGTAGGCGAATTAAAACTATCCCAGTGATAAAAATAAAAATCTACATTTTCTGCACTCTCCGGAATCGTTTCCGGAAATGCCATGAAGCCACTGTGTATATAATAATCGGACATATTCTCATACATGGATATGTCTGTACTTTCCGTTGTATCACCGCCAAATAATAGCATTAGCATTAATACTCCAAGTCCTGCTACAATTAAAACCATCGTTGTCACCGCCCCGGCTAACACTCCCGAGGCAAATTTTCCCTGTTTATATGCTTTCATTAAATCTCCCCCTTATAAGAACAGTTCCATTGCCAGTTCCTTCGCAACTACAATCAGCATCAATATTACCAACATGGCAACTACGCCTGTAAAAAATCCTAGAATTTCATATCTATAAGAAATAAGTCTTCTAAAAAATGATTTTTCACGCTTTTGCTTTTGTTCTCTTTGCAGCTCCATCTGTATCTGCATTTTTCTCTCTATTTTTCTACATTCTTCACAATTTTTCAAATGCTGCTCTATCACTTTATTCGTGGTATCGGTTACCAGTTCCTCCTGATAGGATTCTAACAAATCACGAATCATTTCACAACTTATTTTCTCCATTAACCCACATCCCCCTTACCTTATAAAGAACCACACGAATCCAACACACAGTCCGATAATCACAAACACATAAATAGCCAATGCCAAGAAAAAACGGCGTTGCAGTTTTGCGAATATTTTCTGTTTCTTTTCTCTGCCGATTCTTTCCTGCATATTTTCTTTTTCCGGAGCCGATTCTTGAATTCGCTGCATGTCTTCGTATATTTCTTTACATTCTTCGCATTTTTGCAAATGTTCTTTCACAAATATTCTACTGTCCTCCCCTACTTTTCCATCCATATATAAGGGTAATAAGTCATATACAACATCACATTCCCAACTTTTAACTTCCATGTTTCCTCAGCTCCTTCCCTACCATCTGTTTCGCCCGATAATATGTAACTCTAGCCCAGTTCTCGCTTTTCCCAAGAATCTCTCCAATCTCCCGAAAACTCAATTCTCCGGACAACCGTAACATCATAACATCTTTCATCTGCTCCGGAAGCTGTTGAACCATTTTAAAAATTTCAACTTTCCCTTCCTGCTCCACTAACGTTTCCTCAAATCGCTTCTGCTCGTATAACTCCTGAACAGTATCCAACGAAACCTCTCCATGTCGCTTCTTCTTATCTATATACTGATAAAACACATACTTAGCAATCTGACATAACCAAGTAGATATCATCGAATCTCCACGAAACTTATGTATATTTTTCACCGCACGATAGAATGTTTCCTGAGTCAATTCTTCCGATAGTTCTCTATCACCACCAGTAAGACCTACAAGATAACCATACACCATATGATGATACTCCTCATAGATTCCCTCCATCTGCACGTTTTCCCCTCCTTTTCTCTTGTCTTCATAAATGAGTCCAACTTTATGGGTAATTCGTTACAAAAAAATTTGGCGGGACATAATGTGCAAATCACTGGGGGTTTTTGTTCCGGTTACGATAGATAATAACTTCTATAGTATCCCTAATATAGTATTTGGCAATGCGGCCGCAACCGGTGCAAACTCGCCATCCATGGCTCGAATTGCACCTTTTCCAGACATCCTGTCTGGAAATTGCTAGGGTATTGAAAGGGATACTAAGAAGTTCTAATCTATCTTCACAGTCACAAAAACCCCCAGTGATTTGCACATTATGTCCAGTAAATTTCTTGGAACGAGTTCATTAAAGTAGGAGCACTTCTGACGCTGGATTATTGTACTTGCCAGCGTTCTCGTAAGCTATTGATTAGAAATTCTTGGGCTGACTGCTTATAAAGAATCACCTGATATTCCTTTCCATATTGACTTAGGCGGGTTTCTTCGTATATACCTATGTCTTCCCCTTTTTTCAAAGTTCTTTTCCATGGTTTACCGTCTATGATTTCTTCTTTCAAGTAGCCTTCTTCCACCAACTTCCGAGTCACAAACGTAGTGCTTAAACACTTGGTCGTTGCTTCATCTCTGTATTGATTCAGTTGTTTTACGAAATCAGATATAGTTGTTTGTTCGGTATATTGTATTTGTTGTTCTATTTCTGTTGTCAGAGAGAACTCGGTTTTTTTGCCTTTTCGTTTTGTTGTTGTTTCTTCTTGAGGTGTGATTTCTTGTTCTGCTAGGGCTTCTTCGTAATAAAGAATCATTTCCTCTCCGTGAGTAAATTCTTTTAATTTTTCGATGAATCGTTCTCCGTATTTTTCATATTTGCTTTCGCCGATTCCGTTGACATTTAACATTTCCTGCTTATTTTTCGGTAATTTGATGCACATGTCGGTTAGTGTTTTATCGGAACAGATAATGTATGGAGGGACGGCTTCTTCTTTTGCTAAGGATAAGCGAAACTCTCGCAAAATATCAAATAATTCCAGACCTTTGCTGGTTAATAGGTCGGACTTGCGTTTGCTTGTCTTTTTCGTTTCTGCTGCTTGTGTCTGCAATTCTTCTTTGCTCACTTTGATAAATACCTGTCGTTCTCCCTCTTGAATTTCTCTGCAGGACTGTGATAATTTTAAAATCATATATTTATCTTTGGTAGGAAACAGAAATCCCTGCTGTTCCAGTTCGCTGATAATGTTTTTTAGAAAACTTTCTTTTTCACCTTTGCGGATTCCGAAAGACGGCGTGCTTTCTAAACCAAGGCTTCGAATCTTGGCTTTGTTTCTTCCTAACAGTGTGTCCACTATCACATTCATTCCGTAACGTTGTCTTAATTGTTCCACGCAATTAATAATGTCCTTGCAAATGTCGGTAACGTCTTTTTCTTCGTATTCTGCCTGGCAGTTGCCACATTTTTCACAACGTCCATTCACCTGTTCTCCAAAATAATTCAGTATATAATGGCGCAGACAATCCTTGGTTAAACAATAATAGTTCATTTTATTTAAACGTACTTCATCGTTTTCCTGCAAAAGCATAATATCTTCCGGCTCCATTTCGCTGTTGCCAACTTTGCTTTCCAGTAAAAAACGGTTAATCATCACATCCTGAGGGGAATAGAAAAGAATACACTCCGACTCCTCCCCATCTCTGCCGGCACGTCCTGCCTCCTGATAATAGTTTTCCAGACTTTGTGGCATATTGTAGTGAAGTACGTATCTTACGTTGGATTTATCAATTCCCATACCAAAAGCGTTGGTGGCAACTATAACCGGATTGGTATCATAAATAAAATCTTCCTGATTCTGCTTGCGTTCTTCGTTTCCCATACCTGCATGATATTTTCCTGCTCTGATACCATTTGCCTGCAGCATCTCCCAGACAGCCTCCACATTTTTTCTGGTGGCGCAGTAAATAATTCCGCTGTCCTCCATGTGTTCCTGCACATAACTTAAAATTTCAATATCTTTCTGCTTGGTACTTCTCTGTTGCACTACTTTAAAAAACAGATTTTTTCGGTCAAATCCGGTGATTAACACTTTCGGATGATTTAATTTTAAAATACACAAAATATCTTCTTTTACCCGTTCTGTGGCAGTTGCCGTAAAAGCACTGACTACCGGTCTTTTTGCCAACCGCTCAATAAACTGGATAATCTTAACATAGCTTGGTCTGAAATCCTGTCCCCACTGGGAAATACAATGTGCCTCATCTATGGTCACCATGGAAATATCCGCCATATATGCAAAATCCATAAAACGCTCGGTTTCCAAGCGTTCCGGTGCCACATAGATAATCTTGTACTGTCCCCTCTTTGCATTTTCCAAGGCTTTCGCAATCTGACCTTCGGTCAGGGAACTGTTTATATAGGCTGCGTGGATTCCTGCCTGATTTAAGGCTTTGACTTGATCTGTCATCAATGAAATAAGAGGGGAAATCACAAGGGTAATTCCGGGAAACATCAGAGCAGGGATCTGATAACATAATGATTTCCCGGCGCCAGTTGGCATAATACCAAGAACATCCCTGCCCTTTAAAATTTCCTCTATCAACTCTGCCTGCCCCTCACGCAGAGTGTCATACCCAAAATATTTTTTTAATATCTGGTACTTATCCATATCTGTACTCCTTTTGTATTACATTTATCTATCGGACTTTAGATAAAAATTCCTGTAACCTCTGATTCTTTGGATTTTCAAAAAATTCTTTTGGTTCGCTGTCTTCTTTGATGTTTTTTTCATCTATAAAAAGCACTCTGGTGGCAACTTCTCTGGCAAATCCCATTTCGTGAGTTACTACAATCATGGTCATGCCCTCTTTTGCCAATTCTTTCATAATTTCCAATACTTCTCCAACCATTTCCGGATCCAGCGCAGACGTTGGCTCATCAAAAAGAATTACGTCCGGATTCATTGCCATAGTTCTTGCAATGGCAATACGCTGTTTCTGACCACCGGAAAGATTTCCCGGATAAGCCTCTGCCTTATCCAGAAGTCCTACACGACTTAACAATTCTTCTGCTTTTTTAGATGCTTCTTCCTTACTCATGCCTTTTAATTTCGTAGGTGCCAGCATGATATTTTCTCTAACAGTCATATTGGGAAATAAGTTAAACTGCTGAAATACCATGCCGATTTTCTGGCGTACATGATTGATATTTGTCTTTTTATCCAAAAGGTCTGTTCCTTCAAAAATAATTGCTCCGGACTCCGGTTTTTCCAATAAATTCATAGAGCGAAGAAAGGTGGATTTTCCACAGCCGGATGGACCCACAATAGCGATTACTTCGCCTTTGTGAATGGTGGTGTTAATATGGTCTAACACCAGATGGTCGCCGTAAGATTTGCACAAATCCTTAATCTCAATTAACACTTCTTTATCTTGCATCTTTCTTCAATCTCCTTTCCAAACGGCTTACACCTGCCGTCAAAATCATTACAATAATCAAATATACCACTGCCACGGAACACAATGGAATCATTGCTTCATAAGTATTGCTTCGGATAATATCCCCTGCTTTTGTTAAATCCATCAAACCGATGTAACCTACAATGGAGCTTTCCTTTAGCAAGGCAATAAATTCATTACACATTGCAGGAAGTGCATTTTTCACCGCCTGAGGAAGAATAATATGAATCATAGTCTGTCCGTAAGTGAAACCAAGGCTTCTTCCGGCTTCAAACTGTCCGATTTCTATGGACATAATTCCGGCACGTACTGCTTCTGCCACATAAGCCCCTGAATTCAAGCCAAACGCCAGCACTGCGGCAAGCAACGGATTTACCTTTACAGCGGCAAACACCACATAATACATAATCAATAACTGCACCATCACCGGAGTTCCACGGAATACGGTAAGATATACTTTTGCAATTCCATTTAACAATTTAAGCACTGCGGTTTTTTCTTCATTTCTGTCATGAGCCACACGAATAATTGCCAACACAAATCCCAATAGAATACCAAGCATTCCGGCACAGATGGTAATTATCAGTGTATTTACCAAACCTTGTGGAATGTATTTCCATCTTCCCTGTTCTATAAAGGTCTGATGGAATTTCTCTTTCAAGGATAATTCGTTGGATGTTGTTCCATTATTTACAATGATTACCTGCTTTGCTGTTGTATAGCTCTCTGTAAAATCAATATTTTTTAATCGGTCCTCTGTCACTGTCATACCGGCTACACCAATATCTGCCTTACCAGACTGAACCGCAATAATAATGGAATCAAATTCCATGTCAGACACAACTAACTCCATGCCAAGCTGGTCTGCAACCGCCTGTGCCATGTCCACATCAATACCGGTTGGTACACCATTTTCATAGTATTCATAAGGTGGAAAAGCCACGTTGGTTGCCATGGTGAGGGTTCCGTTTTCCCTTACAATTCCCTCCGGTGACTGATATGGTGACTTTCCTTTGGTATCATCACCGATATAATTGCTGATAATGCTTGCCAATGTTCCATTTTCTTTTAAAGTTGCCAACGCTTCATTAATGTCAGCTGTCAATTCCTGATTATCTTTCGCCACACAGATAGCATATTCTTCCATTGCAAATTCTTCTTCCAAAATGGAAAGCTCAGAATTTTTGTTGGTAAATGCCGCTGCCGGCTGTTCATCAATAATAACGCAATCCACTTTTCCCTGCTTTAATGCCTGAACTGCATCGGTTCCCTTATTAAAGCGGGTAATTTTTGTTCCCGCTTCGTCCCCTTCATAAGACTTGGCATAAATATCACCGGTAGTACCAATCTGTACGCCGATATTTTTCCCCTCTAAATCATCTACACAGGTAACTGTTGAAGCCTGTGCTGCTTCCTCCTTTTTGCCACATCCTGTAATTGTCAGTGTAAATAACATCATCACAGCAATGCACAATAGATATTTTTTAAAATTTTTCTGCCGTAAAGAACGCTTTTCTTTCATACCTTCTTCCTTTCTTATGTTTTTCCTGTCGCTTTTTGTAACCTATGAACATTATCATACTTTATTTTGCAAAGATTCTCAATCTTTTTCTTGCGTTTCCTGCACTGGTATTTCACGGCAGTTACATTTCCACGATTCTTGTAGCTATTTTTTCCCGAAACCTCACGTCATGCTCTACAATCAACATGGTTGGTTCGTATGTCTGTATCAGTTTTTCTATCTGCATTCTGGAAAATATATCTATGTAATTTAACGGTTCGTCCCAGATATACAAATGAGCCGGCTGCAGCAGACTTGATGCTATCAACACTTTCTTTTTCTGCCCCTCCGAATAATCTTCCATTGGTTTTACAAACTGTGTCCGTTCCATATCAAGCTGTCGCAAAATAGCACAAAACAGTGATTCATCCAGTTGTCTTTTTGCACAAAAATCCTTGATACTTCCTGTCAAAAATGACGTATCCTGATGAATGTAGGAAATTTCCAAACCGGAGGCTAACGTAATCATTCCTTCTTCTTCAACCCCCTGTTCCTCTATCATTCCACTGTGCTGTAAAATACTTTTTAAAAAGGTAGATTTCCCACATCCATTTTTTCCATGAAGAAAAACTCTCTCGCCCTGACGCAGTTCGAAATCAAAGTCTGAAAATACCTCTTTGCCATCCTGCCCTTTACTTTTAGGATATGCCATTTTGCACTGTTTTGTGGAAACCAAAACCTCTTTGTGATGCTTCTTTGGCATGATTTTTAAATCTACCGGAGATTCTATATCCTGCAATAATCCTTCTTTTTCTTGGATTTCTTTTTGGATTCTGTTTTCCATCTGCTTTACCCGGCTCTGCATTTTCTTTGTTTTTGCTCCAATGTAAGCACGGGTGGAAATACTTCTGTCATGGTCTTTTACCGGGTCATAACCTATCTTGGTTTTCTCATTCTGATTCGCCCAGTTACGGCTTCGTTCCGATGCCTTTTCCAGTTTCTGAATTTCTTTTTTGTGCTTCTCATTTTCGGCTATGGAAAACGCATCTTTTCGGCTTTTATTTTCCCACCAACTGGAAAAATTTCCGTTCTGTACTTCTATGGAATGGCGGTTCAGCACAAGAATATGGTCGATACAAGCATCCAATAAATCACGGTCATGAGATACCAGAATAAATCCTTTCTTTTTTTGCAGATATGATTTTACACATTCTCGCGCCTCTCCATCTAAATGATTTGTTGGCTCATCTATCAGCAGAAAATCGTTTTCCCCGGAGAACAAAATTGCAAGCATCACTTTGGTTCGTTCTCCATGGCTCAGACTGGAAAAAGGTCGATACAATACCTCCGCAGAAAGTTCCAGTGGTTCCAATTCGCAAATCACTCTCCACAACTCGCATCCCGGTTTTAATTCTTCACAAAATTCGCTGCAATTTTTGTGCATATTTTCTTGTGAAATATTGTAAGGAAAATAATCAAACACGGTAGATGTGGTTATCGCTCCCTGATAAGAATATTTCCCCAACAACAAATTAAGAAAGGTGGTTTTTCCTTTTCCGTTCCGTCCCACAAATCCCAACTTCCAATTTGTATCTACGGAAAAAGATACGTTTTCAAATATATTATCAAAGCTGCCTTCATAACCGTAAGTAAGGTTAGATACATTAATCAATGCCATAAACATTCCTCCTAACAAAAAAATCATTTGTTGCCAAATGATTTTGATTCACATATTCTAACCTCATAAATAAATAATAGCTGATTTACTAAAATTATTTTTTTATACCAAAAAAGAGAGGTTATGAGAATCATAATCCACTTTTGGCAACATGATAAAACAGTATGCTTTAAAAGCAACTGCACTAATAAATAGTTATTCATGTTTCAAAAGTCGATTATTTTCTCATCTTTTCACCTCTCTCTAAAATGTTAGGTTTAGTATAGCGAAATTTGGAGGGGATGTCAACCTTGGTGGGGGATTTTCAATTCTCCCTCCCCCCTTAATCACACAACATCGCCAGCAAATCCTTGTATCTTCTAGTCCGTTTTTTTATATCATCTTCCGTAACACCATAGAACAACTGTGCCTCCTGAGCAACTTTTTTCATAAACTTCAGTTCTTTTTTGCTTCCACTGTAGGAGGTGGAAAATATTTCCCAAGTATTTTCTATTACGAATTCTATTTCCCCTTCTTCGGAAGTCTTTATCTTATACATATGAAAATCCATTGGAACCATTTCATCTGAAATGCTCTCTGCTTTGGCACGACGAAGTTCTGCCTGTTTCCATAGGTCTTTCAGGGCTTCTTCCGTCAATTCCTTTGGTACCTCAATTTCTTCCAAGCCCTCCAACAATTCCGGCTTGTGCTGTATAATAATGGATTCTTTCACACTTGTGCGTTGTTCTGCATATTCTTCGGACTGTTCTGCTACTTCTACGGCACCATACTTTTCCTGTAAATATTCAGCAACTTCCTTAAGCGTATGAGGATTTGCGGTAATTGTTTTTTCTATTTTATTCCGCTTCTTCTCTCTCCATGCTATTTTTGCCCTTTCCAATAATGGAAAATCTTCTATTTCTCCACCAACGAAAACACTTATTGGTCCATCTTCCCCCTGAATAGCATACGATATTGCACCTTTTTTACCCCAAATTTTACTCATCGAAATTCCCCCTAGTTTCATTTCTGCTTTTGCATATTTTATGAACAAGCCCAACAGCTATCACTGCTGCTAAAGCACCTGCTACAATTCCACCCAGAATATCAGAAGGATAATGCACCATCAGATAATTTCTGGAAATTCCCATTAATACAACAAAAACAAATAAAAACCATCTGTATTTGTTTTTGGAATTTAATACTATTGCTGTAACCGCCGCCATCGCCGCTGTTGTGTGACCGGACGGAAAGGAATATTCTACTTCTTTTACACCGCCAACAAACTTCCACCACTCAAAATAAATTCCTGCGGTATCTATAAACGGCCTTGGTCTTGCCACATAATTTTTTACAACCACATTGGTAATCACCGCTCCAAAAACAATAGCCAAAAGCACACAAGCGCCCATTTTTCTAGTCCTTTTGAAACACAACAACACAATTCCCAGCACACTCTCCCCAATTCCAACCTTACCCAAGCTGCTAATCCACACAAAAAACGGCGTCAGAGCCCCCTCCGTAACAACCGCCAACTGATGCAAGCTTTTCAATATCACATAATCATACTGCGCAAAAACCGAGTTTAACCACTCAGCCATTAAAGTTAATTCCATAATTTTCTTTTTGCCTTTTCATTTTTATTAAAAATAAACCGTCTAAAACCAACCATAATATCCGTTCTTAGTTAAAATTTTGCTCTGACGTATTGCACAAATCACTGTGCCTTGGTGCGACTGTGAAGATAGATTAAAAATTCTTAGTATCCCCTAGACCCACTAGCAATTTCCAGACAGGACGTCTGGAAAAGGTGCAATGCGAGCCACGGATGGCGAGTTTGCACCGGTTGCGAACCGCCACCAGCCACCTCCCCGGGATACTTAGAATTTTTTATCTATCGTAACCGGAGTACCAAGGCACAGTGATTTGTGCAATACGTCCGCCCCAAACTTTTTACTATCCCCAGAACGCCTCCTTAATACTATCATAATGCAGAAACTTGCCCTCCTTGGCAATCGCTTCAATTTCCTCTGCCGTGGCGAACATATAACCATCCGTTTCTGCTTCCTGCAAATGTAAGTCCTGCTCTGCAATATCTCCGGTAAAACGATATACATCTACAAAATAATTATCTCCTTCTTCCGGATTTTCTCTCTTGTATGTAAATAAAAATTCTTTTTGCAAGTTAGCTACTTCTAACCCTGTTTCCTCTTGCACTTCTCTCATTACTGCTGTTTCAGAATCTTCTCCTGCCTGTGCAGCACCGCCAGACACTTCCCACCAACCAGCTGCCCACTGTTTTGTCATAACACGCTTTGTAATCAAAAATTTTCCATCATTTCTCCGCACCACACCCAGTACAGTTAAATGATACTCTCCATCCTTCAGCCGAAAATCATTGCGCTCCATAGTGCGCCCCGTTCTTTTCTTATCTTTATCGTAAATATCCCATAATTCCATAATCTGATTTTCCGCCTTTCGTTTTTCTGATTATTATATCACAGGAAACAATCAAACTCTATACCTTGCCGCAAATTTCTGTAGAGGGCGTGAACAGTTCAGACTTTGTGGTTTGCAGCACGCTCATATGGAGGAGAACTTCTTCCCGGAACGGCAGAGGCAACACGAATGCGAACTAACTGTCAACTACGACTAAGCCGTTCCCGAGAGCGGTCACGCCTAAGTCTACGTAGACAGTGGATTTTGCATTCGTTAAAAACGCCTCTTAAATTGCCGTTCCGGGAAGAAGTTCTCCTCCATATGAGCTGTTCTTGAAAACCACTAAGTTTGAAATGTTTCACCGCTTGAAGATTTCATTTCACTATTTGGAATTGCCGATACACAGCCCATGCCGGAGCAAGCTACAGAAGGTTCCAGAGCTGTTTGGGTCTGCTCTGGAACCTTCTGTAGCTTGCTCTGGCAGGGGCGTACTGACAACCACAAATGTGAATTGTACTCTTAAGCATGGCTTAACATTGGAAACATAATGTTTTCAAGCCCACCGAATATCTCCCCTCTGGTGAATAGGGTGGTGTCTTCTTCGTGGAGTTCTGATATTTCCCAGCCTTGGGTTTCTAGTGGGGTGAAACCTAGGGTTACTTTTTTGATTTCAGAACCGAAGGCTGCTATGATTTTGTCTAGTTCTACTTGTTGTTCTGAAAAAACTTGTTGGAGATTTAAGGTTTCTTCTTCTATTTCTGCTATGGCATATGCATTTTGGCTTTCTATGTAAAATACGTTTTCCTGCATAAATTTTGTTATGTAAAACATAACTAAGCCCATTTTATTTTCCTGCTCCATGGAACTTTGACAAATGCTTTTTTCAATGATTTCCTCTAATTTTTTCCACTGTTTTGGCTGGTTCATGGAAATCTGGACAGCACTTGATTTTTCTGTGATTTGGACGTTTTTAGAGCACTGATATTCTTTGGCTGTTTTGAATCCAAATTTCGGATAGAATTCCAATACTTCGTCATTGGCAAACAAGAAAAATCCGTCTGCTTTGCCTTGAAAGTCTTGTTCGATTTTTTCCATTAGCTTTCTAATTAGTCCCTGATTTCTTTCGCTTTCTTCTGTCATTACAGTTCCTAATTGTACCAGCTTTACCTGTTTTCCTGCCATGTTAAATTCCATTGGATTTGCGGAAACATTGGCTACTACTTTGTTATCCTTTACACAAACGTATGGAAGATAGTTTTCCTTCCAGTACCCGTTTTGATACCAGTCCTCAAAATCTAATCCAAAGGTTTTTATGGAAAGTTCGTTAAAGCTTTTTCTCAACTCATCGTTAGTTCTGTCTAACTTTTTAAATTCATAACTCATATTTTTTCCTCTTTTCTACTTTTTTAGTCCGTTTCTTCTTATAGAATCTAATGCTTCTGCGCTGAGGGTTCCTTGATTGTATAACCTCATATACTCTTTTGACACATCACTGTCAAAAATCAAAATGTCATCGGAATTTACGGTAACGTCAATTCCTGCCTGAAAGAGTGTTTTGATTGGATGTTCTTTTATACTTTTTACCCTTCCAAGTTTTACGTTGCTGGTAGGAGTAACATTTAAGCGAATTTTATTTTCTTTTATAAATCCCATAACTTCTTCGGATTCTGCCGCTGCAATGCCATGCTGTACTTCATCCAGCTCTAACAATTCCACACCTTCCTTTACATCTTCGGCACTTCCCCATTCTCCTATGTGCGCTTTTAAACGCAAGCCATATTCTTTCGCTTTTCGATAAATAGGAATAAAATTTTCTATGGGCTGCGCCAGTTCATCCCCATACAAATCTATGGAGTAAAATTCCTTTCTACCCCAAAATGGCTGCAAACACTCCAAAAGATAATCCACAGGGCAATGTCTGGACATTCCAATTTGAAGACGCAATTCCACTTCCGGTGCAAATTCTTCTTTTGCCTTTGTAAATGCATAAATCAGTTCTTCAATATCCTGATGAAAATATTCATTCAAAGCCCATACATCTTCACCTATTTCTAAAATTTTTACCCCGTCTTCTTTCGCCTGCACAAAGGTTGCTTCTATCAGCAGTTCCCGCATGTTTCTCCTGTCAAAACGTGCTCCAATATTTTTCTCATTCCACTTATGCATATCTTCCATGCTATGTAAAATTCCTGAAAAAGGCTGAATATCATAACCTGTTTTCTCTTGTATATATCTTCTACTTCCACCCAATACAAAATGATTGTGAAGGTCCGCTTTCGGAACCTGTTTCATTTTTTCCATATCCTGCTCTTTTAAAGCTTGAATAAACAGTTCTGAATAAATATCTGCCATCATTTTCTCCTAAATCCATCTATATTTTTGTTTCACCCTACCTTTTTATTATACAAGCCCCAAAATGTGACTGCCACCTCATACATTTTTCGAAAAAAAGATGAGCCAATTATTAATCTTCGTTACATCATAAAACGCCAGGATTTGCACTACCTCTTATCAGGAAAAGCGGTTGGCAGAAATATACATATTATGATATAATTCGCTTGAACATAATGGTTGTGATTTCCAGATTGTTTATTGAAAATTTTGAGTATAAAGGGAAAGGAATAGTTATGGGAAAATGTTTTAGTGATGCAGTTGAAACAGCACTTCGTTATATTTATTATGATGTGCGTTTAGGAAAAGGAGCTGAAGGGTTGGAATTGTTGAAAAAAGCTTCTGAAGAAGGGGACGGTGATGCTTCTTGTATTCTGGCTAGATGTATGTGGGGACCTCAGTATGTTTGGAATGGACATAATTTTCCAGAAGATGATGAATTAGGTATGAAGTACTTGTATAAGTCTGTAGAACAAGGTAGTGCCCTTGGTGTTATGGTAGCAGTACGTTGCAATGAATTTTCACAAGAAATGGTACAGAAAATGCCTTTTGCTAATTTAAAAGAGGATTTTGCCAAGGTATTGGAAAAGGCAAATGCAGGAGATGCTTTTTGCCAGTATACCATAGGAAATTCATATTATTGGGGAGATTTTTTAGATATTGATGAAATCAATCCTCAGTCTTTTTCAAATAATGCAGAATTAAAATCATATGTAGCAGAAAATACAAGAAAATGTGAAGAATGGTTTTTGAAAGCTCTAAGGGGAGGAATTCACTCTGCAGCAAATAATCTGAATGCTTATTATACCGAGGGTGTAGATGAGTATGTTGCGCCACAACCAGCTAAAGCTAAAGGTTTGTATAAAATGGGAGCAGAGTTGGGACATCCCGATTTACAGTGGTCTTATGCAGAAGAATTAGAGGCGCAGGGAAAAGTACAAGAAGGATTCGAATGGAGAAAGAAAGCTGCTGAGGGTGGTCAGACAGAATGTTGGTATGATGTAGCGGAACAATATCGCACAGGGAAATTTCTTCCGAAGGATTTGTACAAAGCAGCGGAATGTTATGAAAAATGTATAAATCAAAGAGCAAATAATTTTTCAAAATTGGCTAGCGCAAATCAGTTAGGTCGTATGTACTGTGAAGGCGAAGGCGTAATGAAAGATTATACTAAGGCATTACCTCTTATTAAGCTAGCGGTTGAAACTAAGTATCCGAATAATGTGTATTATTTAGGAAAGTGCTATTATGGTATGGGTGAATATGAAAAAGCCCGAACATGTTTTGAAAATTCCAGCGTATCTGATATGGAAGTAAACTATATGTTAGGCATGATTTATACCCGAGGTCTAGGTGTTGAAGAAAATATAGGTAAGGGGATAAAATATTTAAAGAACGCTAAGGGAATACCAGAGGCAAAAATGGAAATTGCGAAGTATAAGAAACCTTTTTTAGGTAAGTGGGTTCGTAAGTAAATATCATTGAATAATTATAGATAAGCATAAATTGGGGCTGTCGCTTTAACTGAAACTTAGTGCGACAGCCCCATCATGCAATTTCTGAAAGTTATCTTATAAAATTTTACTGTTTATCTACCCAATATCGTATTGCCTGTTCTAAGAAATTAGCGCAGCCTTCTACTTCTTCGTCATAATACATACGAAAACGTTGGTCATAAATGTACGCAGCTGCAATTCCTTTATGGGCCTCCTTGGTATACTTTTTCCAAGTCATTTCAAGCCATTCTTTATGGAGAAGAACAATTTCTTTTCCTTCTTCACTTTCTGGTGTAACTCCTGCCAAAACAGCTTCTTTTAAACGCTTTCTGATTTCCACGCCCAGATGCTCAAATCTGTCCCAGTCCTTTTGTGACATGTTCAGAACCTTTTTATTTGAGGCATCCATTTCTTCGTCGCCATATTTCTGGCGAACCTCTGCGCCATACTTTTCTTCATTTTCTCTTACAATTCTTTCTTTAAAAGCTTCAAATTTTTCTTTATCACTCATTTTATATTCTCCCTTCATTGACAAGATTGTCTGCTTTACTGTATGAATCAAAGAATTTGTATAATCTCTTTGTTCTTCCAGCTCCAGAAGATGCTCCTCCAATGCTTTCATAATATCAAAATCATCCTGATAAAGAATCTTTTGAATACTTTTCAAATCAAATCCTCTTTCCCGGTAAAAAAGAATCTGTTGTAACAGCGTCACCTCTTTTTCGCCATAATACCGATATCCGGCCTCATTCACATCAAGAGGCTTCAAAAGTCCGATTTCATCATAATACCGTAACGTGCGTGCACTCACTCCGGCTAAATTGGATAATTCTCTAATACTATATTTCATGTGATTACCTCCTCTGGCTGAATTAAGCATATATCTTTACGTTACGTCAAAGTCAAGAGGGAATTTGAAATTTTTTTATTACAACTGTTATATAATTTTTATAGCCACATAAACAACCGCTTGCTCTTCTCCATGATAATTATTCAAAAATCAAGTGCATATTTGAATGTCGTTGGAGTGAATTTTTATCTTTTTCTATGTATTTCCATGTTTCCTTATAAGTTCCCTGAACTGCAATCGCCTCATCTGATATAAAATCTATAAATTCCTGAACTTTGCCTTCATATTTTTCAGCAAACTCATCAGACAGTTCTTCCTTTTCATCATCCGAGAAATCCTTAAGTTCATTATATAAAACATGTTCTAAATTGCATGAGTTAAAATATAATCTATACCAAATATCATGAATTTTTCCTGTCGAATACAACTTAAACATAATCTCTGACTTATGTTTATTTCGTTTTTCAACCTCCTCAACATTAGAATACTCTATATATTCCTCATAATATTGAAGATTATCAACTTCATTCTTTCGAATACAATCCTTAGTAAAAGCACCATCTGTATCAGCTATATGAATAATTCTCACAAAATCCTCCCATTCATACCCATACTTACTTTTAATGCTTTCTACTAAATTATTAACTCCGGAAACAGCATTCTCTACTGTTGTATTATAATCGGATGTTATATCTCCATGTACAACCGCAAACTGCACTTCTTCTGAAGAAAAGAATTCCTTAAGTATTCCACCTATCGCATTCTCGTCACTTGGTCCCTCAACGATAACCGCAACTACTTTTTTCTCACTCATTTTGCAGGCTCCTTCCTGCTTTTCTGAATGCTCTCGCAATCTTTAAGCTATCAGTTTCTTCATAAATATTTTCTTCCTGACCCCCAAGTGTAATACTTCTAATATACATACTACGAAGATTATTTGAGCCCTTTACATTCTTCATATGAATGTATCTATTGTTTGGATTAACTGTCGAAAACATAATGCTCTCTTTATCAAGCATCTCCAAAGCACGAAGATTGTGAGAAGTAAAAATCAGTTGTCCTTTCGCACTCTTACTAAAAATATCTAACAACTCACCTAACATATATTCAAAAATTCCAGCATCCAACTCATCAATAACCAGACAAATGGATGGATTCCCAAATGCTTGAATTAGAACATTCAAAATAGACACAATCTTAATGATTCCTTCAGATTCCATGCGAATAGGAATAGCTTTTTTATCTCTTCTGACAGACATAAGTTCAACTTTCCATCCCTCTTCACCTGAATCCATTGCCTGCTTTCCATAATCTTTTACGCTAATGCACATTCCAGGAATAATTGTATATAACACAGTATTGATTTGTTCTACAATCTCATTGAGAAGTTCCTTCCGTTCAGCATCTAAAACAGTCGGCTCCATTAGCGGAACTGCAAAATCCCCTTTCATTCCAACCTTTTCCTTTTCAACACGAAAAGCCATTGGAAGCAAGAAATTTGCGGAAATCATACCAGAATGAGAACTTTTAATCACAAACAAATCCTTAAGAGCAAAATTAAACAGTGCGTTGATTACGATAGCGTAGTTCTTAAACTCATCAGTAATTTTATTAAAGAATATCTCCCTGCTATTTTCTCCAAAAATGTAAGAGCAATTACTCTTCTCTGCCATTTTCCGTGCAACAATGAGATCCATCTTAATATCTTTATCTTTTCCTACCAACTCTTCAAGTCTTTTCAGTGGTTTAAAAATAGAGTCTGTTTCAGATTTCTGATAGTCCATGAAAATGTTCTTATTAGTTCTATTTCCATCCTGATTTATGGCACAATTTAAGTACTCTCTTTCAATAACAACTCCCTTATCTCCTTTTGAAAGAACAATATGGTATCCTACTTCATATAAAACACTATCTCCAAATATCTTAAATTCAGCATTTACCTCCGCACACGCTGAATCAGTATCAATATAGTCTAAAATACTCTGTTCTAATTCCTCTCCAATCATAACGCGCTGCAAAAAATAAAGCGTATCAACAATCGCAGTTTTACCGGAACCATTCTGTCCATAAATACCTAATATTTCAGCTCCACCCCACTTGAAATTTCTCTCATCGGCAAGTGGCATAAAAATAGTTCCATTCTTTACATTTTTAATATTCTTTATAGTTAACGATGACAAACGAACAACCAAGTTTTTCATAATCTACCTCCAAAGACTCGAAAATACAATGATATATTAGCACATGGAATCCCAAAATTCAATTATAATTTTCATTTTGGAATTTTTTATCCCTTTTCCAAAATTTCAGTACTACATTATCATACTCTAAAATGGATTATTTATTCCAACTTCTGTGGCAATCCTAAAACATCCAATAATCTCATTTACAAATATCCTACCACAATGGTATGCTAATAACAACAACCAACAGGAGGTTACAAAAAATGACTATCAGAAAAGCAACAGCCAACGATTTAGATTTACTTATAAACAGCAGACTCGAAATGTTAAAGGATGTAAATAACTTATCCGAAGACGCAGCCTTTTCTCCGGAGTTTTTAGCAGCCACTAAGGAATATTTTCAAACTTCCGACCATACAACCCTGTTAGCGCTGGAAGATTGTAAAGTCATTGGCTGCGCTTCCATTTGCTATATCAATGTGATGCCAACTTTTGACCATCCTACCGGTAAAAGAGCTCATATTATGAATGTATACACTCATGCAGACTACCGCCGTCAAGGAATTGCCCTTCAAATGATGGAACAATTAATGGAAGAAGCAAGAAACCGAAAGGTTACGGAAATCAGTCTGGACGCCACCGAAGCAGGAAGACCCCTCTATAAAAAATGCGGTTTTACCGACACCACCGAAGGTATGGTGTTAAATTTATAATTTTCTGCAGAAAATATATTTCCCCTGCTCTTGCCAGGTCTTTCGCAAAAGCAGGGGAACATAAATATTATTCACTCATCAGCATCTTTGCCGGTTCAATCTTTCGTATTTTCATAGAAAATCCGATGGTAACTAAAATCGCAACCATGGTAATTCCTGTTACCGTAAGAATTTGCCAGAACGGATTAATTATCATATTGCAGGCTTTGATTCCACAAAAGGATAAACAAACTACCACCAAGGAATCTGTCAGATAAACGGAACCTATCGCTCCAACCACTGCTCCGGTTATCATAATCGGCAAATTGGAACATACCATCTGAAGTACCAGTTGTTTTGTGGTAAATCCCAAGGCTTTATAAATACCATAGTTTTTCTTCTCCTGAGATACTTTTGTCTTTACCAGAAGCATGACAACCATACATACTACCCATACAGTAATTACCACAAAAACCATACAAATCAATTCCATTGCTATAGATACGGAAGATAACGTACTTCCAATTAATTTTTCACTATCCATCATTTTTATGTTATCATACTTTTCCTCCAAAAGACTTGCTATCTGAGAATACGTCACATCTTCTTTTGTATTAACATACAAATAATAAGTAGTGCAAAATCCATTTAACCTTTTTGCCCCATTATAATCCAACAATGCTTTCATTCCCATGCTGTTTATTTTTTGGTCGATACCACATACAATATAGTCCTTTTTTTCTCCAGTACCTTCCACATATATTACATCCCCAACCTTGGCCTGTAACATATCACTTACTTTTGTAGTAATCACTATTTCATTTTCATATTTTGGCAAACGTCCCTCAATCAACGTTTCGTATTCTAAATCTTCTGGAGTTTTCCAAAAATCAATGGTCAACGTAGCACTTTCTTCTCCCTTACTTAGCTTAGCATTACAATTACTATAATAAGAAACATTTTTCACTTCTTCCCACGCTAATATTTCTGTTGCAAGTTGCTCTAAATTTTCACCTTCCACCACGATATCTCCGGTTTCTGCTCCCACGAATGCTAACAGATTTTCCGTTTCTAAGGAAAAATTCTGATACAATACAAATCCCACACAACTGGCAAAACTTAAAATAACCACAATCAGGCAAACCGTAAAACTTTTCATCTTTTCTTTTAATACACTCTTTAATCCCAGCGCACCCTGCAAAAAGATTTTTGTTTTTTCCAAAGGAATGTGATTTTTGCGGAAATTGTGAGTAGCTACTCCACCGCGCAATGCATCTAACACCGTTATTTTTCCATAAATTCTTACGGTCAAAACGGTAACCAGAAGAATCACCACATTTACCAATGCTCCGGTCAGCAACGCCGCTTTCCAGTCATATCCCACCTGCCAGCTCACCCCAATTAATGTAGCCTGAAGATTTCCAATTAACCCTCCACACAGACATCCTGCTGCCAAGCCAAGGATAGTTCCCAAAAAGCTAATGCATAAAATTTCTAACACTCCGGCAACTTTCAGTTCTCTGGAAGTATAACCGGTTGCCTGCAAAATACCAATATTTTTCATATTATCCTGAATAAAATTTCGCACACTGAAACGAATAATAATAATGGCAATGAAAATCAGCAGAAAGCCAAATACCATAATAATCCCCATGCCTATATTAGACATCATGGCATCTCCGCCTTTCATTGTTTCCCAATTCAATCCTAAATTACCATAATTGGCAATATCAGAAATTTCTTTTACAATACATTCTGACAATTTCTGGTCAAATTTGTAAGAACTTTCTCCAGACTTTAATTTTACTTTATACTCATAGCATCCATCCTGCAATAAGCCCTCTTCTTTTTCCTTAATTTCCTCTATGTAATCCTGTCCTATATAACATCTGTATACAGAAATATTCAATGGTGTTGTAAATAAACCATCTTCAATAAATCCCAACACCTCAAATTCATAGTCATGAGCTCCTAATGTAAGATATATCGTGTCACCTGTTTGATAAGCATAAGCTGCTTTAAAGTAATAAGGCAACAGAATCGAATTTTTCTTTTTCTCTCCTTCATCATATATGGAATAGCTTTGAATTGTTCTCTCCTCTTCCATAATACCGATGCAGAAACTTCCTTCGCTTTCTTCTTCCCCTTCACCGTGATACTTGGCTGCTGATGCATACAGACAGGAACTCACTTCCCATTGACTTACTTCCTCCTGAGAGCTTATCAGTTCTGTTAACTTTTCACGTTCCCTGCTTGCTGTAATAAAAATCTGATCCGCACCATTGGTTTCTTCGTACACTCTGTCTAAAACCTTCCCAGTATTTGTCAAAGCAGTAATACTCACATACAATAATGCAACCGCCAGCATGGTTAAAAATCCAAGAACCACCACATCGCTTTTCTTCTTTTTCAGATTATTTCGGGCAATAAATAACAAACGATACATATTACCACCCCATTTCTGTCAAAAAGCTGCGTAATTTTTCGTGGCGCTCTTTATCTCCGGTCACATATTTACCAAGCAGTAATTCACCGGTAATGACTCCATCCGATAAATACAAAATACGGTTCGCCCGTCTTGCAGACTTCATATCATGAGTTACCATTACAATGGACTGTCCCTTATCATTTAATTCCGTAAGTATATTCAACACATTTTCCGTATTCTTAGAATTTAATGCTCCGGTAGGTTCGTCTGCAAAAAGTATTTCCGGCTGGTTAATCACGCCACGCACCACTGCCACTCTCTGCTGTTCCCCACCAGAAAGCTGTACCGGGAATTTTGAAAAGATTTCTTCTTTTAAGCCTACTTTTAATAAAAGTTCTTTTGCTCTTTTGGCGATTCCCTTCTTATCCTTACTTACCAGCAATCCGCTTACCATAATGTTATCCAACACACTCATGGTGTCATTTAAATAGTTTTGCTGGAATACAAAACCACAATGTTTTCTGCGAAACAGTGCTAATTTGTCATTATTGTATTTTGCAATTTCTTCTTCGCCATATTTAATACTGCCAAGGGTTGGACGGTCCATTCCTGACAACGCATAAAGCAGAGTGCTTTTTCCGGAACCGGAATTTCCCATAATTACCGTAAAATCTCCCTGATAAATATCAATATTCAAATTTTTTAATACATGCTGCTGTACACTTCCATTAGAAAAAGTTTTACATAAATCTTTTGCAGTTAATAAAGTATTCATAACATTTCCTCCATTTGTTTCTTTGTGTTTTTATTATATCCTGTAACATTTGTAAAATCTTTTTCTAACTCTTGCCCATTTCTTAATCAATCCTTAAATATTTATCATGCCTTTTTCAGAAATAAATTTACTACAAAGCCATTTTCATTGTAAAACTCCATGCCGCCTTCCATTCCTTCCATGAAGTTTTTTGCCAGATACAACCCAAGCCCGGAACCTGACTTGCCTTTGGCATTGCTTCCCCGGTAAAACTTTTCCGCTGCCAGAGAAAGTTCTTCTTCCGGCATCCCATCCCCCATATCTTTTATCTGTATTTGTACTCCGCCTTCCTGCTCCATAAATTTTACATAACATTCTGTTTTTGCATATTTATAGGCATTATGAATAATATTATCTATCACTTGCTTTAAGCGAAGTTCATCAAAATACAGCAGACATTCCGGTATGTTGTTTTCCAGCACAATTTCTCCGTAATACTTTTGCTCCAGAATCATTTCTTCTACCTGCTCCATAAATTTTACATAACATTCTGTTTTTGCATATTTATAGGCATTATGAATAATATTATCTATCACTTGCTTTAAGCGAAGTTCATCAAAATACAGCAGACATTCCGGTATGTTGTTTTCCAGCACAATTTCTCCGTAATACTTTTGCTCCAGAATCATTTCTTCTACCAGTAAAGAGCTTTTTTCTTCCGGCTCTACTTTTAACACTTCCAGTTCTTCTAAGGTTGCATGAAACATATTTCCAACTAAGCTGTCTATCATTTCTGCTTTGTTTGCGATTACCTCTATCTTGTCCAGGGTATCTTCCTTTTTCTCTTTCACCTGAAGCACTTCACAGACAGCTTTTATGGTAGCAATGGGTGTTTTAATATCATGGGACAATTCTGCTACCAGCTCCTTTTTGCTTCTGTTTGCTGCATATTCACTTTCCCTCGCCCGCTTTAATTCTTCTCTCATCAGGTCAAAGCTTTCTGTAAAAGCGCCAAAGAAATTATGACGGTTCATAGGCAATGGAATATCCAGATTTCCTTTTGCAATCTCTGTGGAAAATTTTTGAAGCTTTTGAAAGGGGCGTACAAAGGATAGATACACCGTCCCCAGCAGAACATACACTAGCATAGAAATTATCAAACAAACCATAATTACTGTGGAATACAATTCCTTTTGTAATTGCTGATATTTTTCTCCCTGAATGTTAAATACAATTTTTCCTTTTATGGTTTCCTGCTCCCAATAATCCAAAAGCAATTTTCCCTCCTGTAGTGCCTCATTCAATCGGCTTTCATAATCTTCATCTGTCAAAAACAAAATTTCGCAATTTCTCTTTTCTTCTATAGAATATCTTTCTTCTCCTTGTTTGATATCCGTTTCGATTAATTTTACTGCTTCATTGACCGCCAGCATATCCACTGCCCTGTAGTCTGTTTCGTTCATTTCCTTAGCAAACATTATCAGCAATACTAACATCACTGCTGTGTAAACCACGGCGATATATCTGATTTTCATGATAACCTCCCTTAGTAATTTATAATCTCTCGGAATCTCTAAGCCATTATTTATAAGACTTTCTGATTCCATTTTT
>CAYVCL010000051.1:0-21361 GCA_964450185.1 uncultured Lachnospiraceae bacterium
GTTTGAAACCGGATTTCTATATTTTAGGAGAAATCTGGCACGATTCCATTGAATGGCTGCGTGGAGATGAATTTGATGCGGTAATGAACTATCCGTTGGCAGGAAGTATTTCAGAATTCTGGATTGATGAAGAAAAAGGAAAACATGAATTTGAATATGCTATCAACCGTTGCTATACCATGTATACACAGCAGATTAATGATGCATTATTTAATCTGTTGGATTCTCATGATACCATTCGTCTGATTAGCAAGATTGGAAATCTGGATAAATTTTATCAGCAGATGGCAGTATTATTTGCTATGCCGGGAAGTACCTGCATTTATTATGGAACAGAGCTTGCCCTAGAAGGCGGATTTGACCCGGATTGTAGAAGATGTATGCCTTGGAAAGAAATCGAAGAAGGCAAATACGATGACAAGATTCAGATAATGAAGAAGTTAATCAAATTAAGAAAAGAAAATCCATTGTTTCGAAGCCGTAATTTCCATTTTACAGAGGAATACAAGGAAAATCGTTTGGTGGAATTTATGAAAATCGATAATTATGGTGATGATAAGATGCAGATGCTCTTAAATTGTACCAAAGAAGATGTAAATGTAACTGTTACAGGTGAAATTTTGTTCGAGCATGGATACGCAGATGGCATTTTGAAGAAAGATGGCGTATTAATTGCAAGAATATAAGATAAATTCAAGCAATTTTTTAATCAATGCTTTTCTTGAGGACATTTTTGTGGTATTATTTAAGTATATTAGGGCAGAAATGACTTGAGGAGGAACAATAGTGGAAGCAGAAAAAGAAATTGTATCCAAGAATTTTATCGAACAGATTATTGAAAAAGATTTAGAGGAAGGAAAATACGAAACCGTTTGTACACGTTTCCCACCGGAACCAAACGGATATCTTCATATAGGACATGCAAAGTCAATTCTTTTAAACTATGGACTTGCACAGGAGTATAATGGACAATTCCATATGCGTTTCGATGACACAAATCCAACCAAAGAAAAACAGGAGTTTGTAGAATCAATTAAAAATGACATACAGTGGCTTGGAGCTGACTGGGGCGACCAGATTTTCTTCGCATCTGATTATTTTGACCAGATGTACGAAGCAGCAGTTAAGCTGATTAAAAAAGGAAAAGCATTTGTATGTGATTTGACAGCAGATGAAATCAGAGAGTACCGTGGAACTTTAAAGGAAGCGGGAAAAGAAAGCCCATATAGAAACAGAAGTGTAGAAGAAAATTTAAAGCTTTTCGAAGAAATGAAGGAAGGCAAATATCAGGATGGTGAAAAGGTGTTACGTGCCAAGATTGACATGGCATCACCAAACATCAACATGCGTGATCCGGTTATCTATCGTGTAGCCCGCATGACTCACCACAACACAGGAGATAAATGGTGCATTTATCCGATGTATGATTTTGCACATCCGATTGAAGATGCGATTGAAGGAATTACACATTCAATCTGTACGTTGGAATTTGAAGACCACAGACCATTATATGAATGGGTGGTAAATGAGTTAGAATACAAAAATCCGCCAAAACAGATTGAATTTGCAAAACTGTATCTTACCAATGTAGTTACAGGAAAAAGATATATTAAGAAACTGGTGGAAGATGGTATTGTAGATGGCTGGGATGATCCTCGTCTGGTATCGATTGCAGCACTTAGAAGAAGAGGTTTTACACCGGAATCCATTCGCAATTTCATTGAACTTTGCGGGGTGTCAAAAGCACAAAGTTCTGTGGATTATGCAATGCTTGAATACTGTATCAGAGAAGATTTAAAATTAAAGAAACCAAGAATGATGGCAGCCTTAGATCCAATTAAGTTAGTGATTGATAACTATCCGGAAGGAGAAGTGGAATATTTAGATGTGGCCAACAACTTGGAAAATGAGGAGTTAGGTTTCCGTAAAGTGCCATTCTGCAGAGAGTTATACATTGACAGAGAAGACTTTATGGAAGAACCGCCAAAGAAATATTTCCGTCTGTTCCCGGGAAATGAAGTAAGACTGATGCATGCTTATTTTGTGAAATGTGAAAGCTTTGTAAAAGATGAAAACGGAAAAGTAATTGAAGTACATTGTACTTACGATCCGGAAACAAAGGCAGGAACAGGATTTACAGGACGTAAGGTAAAGGGAACCATTCATTGGGTACCGGCGCCATATGCAGTAAAAGCAGAAGTAAGACTATATGAAAACATTGTGGATGAAGAAAAGGGAGTTTACAACGAAGATGGAAGCATTAACGTGAATCCAAATTCGCTTACCGTTTTGAAAGAGTGTTATGTAGAACCAAGTTTTGATGGAGCAAAAGCATATGACAGCTTCCAGTTTGTAAGACAAGGATATTTCTGTATCGATGCAAAAGATTCTACACCGGAACAGTTGGTGTTCAATCGGATTGTATCACTGAAAAGTTCTTTCAAAATAGATAAAAAATAGGAGGTATTATGGGATGAGTATTTTTGATGGATTGGGAAAGTTTGGTTTAGGGGACTTAGCAGAGTCAAATCTGTTTGAGGAAGAAAAGAAAAACGAAGAAAGTGGAAAAGCAGCCGGGGCAGCAGCAAAGACACCGGAAGAATTGGAAGCAGAAATGCTTTTGGATAAAAAGTATAAATGTCCTCAGTGTGATAAGGAATTTACTTCTAAGGTAGTACGTTCCGGTAAGGCGAAACCGATTGGTCAGGACGTTGATTTGCGTACGAAATATGAAAATATTGACTGCACAAAATACGATGTTATTATGTGTCCAAACTGCGGATATGCTGCATTACCAAGGTTCTTTAACGGCTGTACCCCACCACAGTTGAAGTTGATTAAGGATAATATTTCTTTGAAATTCCAGAAAAAGGAATATACAGGTGCTATTTATACATATGATGAAGCGTTAGAAAGATACCAGATGGCATTAATCAATGCATTGGTGAAAAAAGGAAAAGCAAGTGAAAAGGCATTTATTTGTCTGAAAAGCTCCTGGGTTATCCGTGGTAAAATCGAAAGTTTAGACCCGGAAAAGGATGCAGAAGAAATTAAAAAGTTAGAAGCACAGGAAAAAGAATTTGTTAAAAATGCATTTGATGGTTTTGCAAATGCAAGAAGTTCAGAATCTTATCCAATGTGTGGAATGGATGAATATACCATTGATTACCTTATCGCAGTTCTTGCTATGAAGAATGAAAAATATGATATTGCGATGCGTATGTTAGGTGGTGTTATTACAGCCAGAACTGTAAATAAACGTCTGAAAGAAAAAGCACAGGACTTAAAAGAACAGATTGTAAAAGAAAAGAAGGCTCATGAAGCATAAATTATGAATGAATTAACGATTAATCTAAATGCAGGCTCGAAACAGCCAATGTATGAGCAGATATATGAATATATCAAAATAGAAATTCAGAGAGGGAACATTCCACCGGAAGAAAAATTACCCTCTACCAGGGCTCTTTCAGCCCATCTGCAGATTAGCAGAAGTACGGTGGATTTAGCATACGAACAGCTTGTTTCAGAAGGATATATTGAAGCCGTTCCATGGAAAGGCTATTTTGTCAACAAAATAGAAGGGCTTCACTATTTAGAACAGGAACAGGCGAGTGCGCATGTAGAACAGAAAAAGAATCAAGAACAGTATCTGGTGGATTTTAAACCTACCGGAATCGATTTAGACAGCTTTCCCTATAATACATGGAGGAAGCTGTCTAAAAACGTTTTGTTGAATGGTGAGAATGAACTGTTTCAAATGGGAGATTCCAAAGGAGAATGGGAGTTAAGATGTACCATTGCCAATTATCTTCATCAGTCACGAGGTGTGAATTGCAGTCCGAAACAGATTGTGGTGGGGGCCGGAAGTGACTACCTTTTGACGTTAATCAGTCGTATGTTAGGAAAACGAAGAATTGCAATGGAAAGTCCAACCTATAAACAGGCATATCATATTTTAAAAAATATGGAACATACAATTAATATGGTGCCAATGGACGAGGCGGGACTTAGAACCGACTACTTGAGAGAAAGCGATGCAGAGGTTGTATACGTGATGCCATCACATCAGTTTCCATTGGGAATTGTAATGCCTTTGAAGCGTCGTATGGAACTACTTGCTTGGGCGGCGGAAAGCCAAGAGCGATACATTATTGAAGATGATTACGACAGTGAATTTCGATATAAGGGAAAACCGATACCGGCGTTGCAGGGGTATGACACCAAAGATAAAGTAATATATTTGGGAACATTTTCAAAATCCATTGCACCTGCAATCCGTATTAGTTATATGGTATTGCCGGAGTCGTTGCTTTCCGTTTTTGAGGAAAGTTGTGGGTGTTATTCCTCTACCGTATCAAGAGTAGACCAGATGATAGTGCGTGATTTTATTAAAGATGGATATTATGAAAGACATTTAAATAAAATGCGTGCCATATATAAAGGAAAACACGATGTTCTAATCAGCGGATTAAAAGCATTGAAGGACATGTGCAAAATAGAAGGAGAAAACGCCGGAGTACATATGTTGTTGCAGATTACCGATGGAAGAAGTGAAGAAGAATTGATATCTTTGGCAAAAGCACAGGGAATTTGTGTGTATGGTTTATCTGATTATTATATATCAAAAGAAGACATCAGAGAAACGAAGCTTATTTTAGGGTATGCTAACCTGAAAGAGGATGAGATTAAACAGGCATGTAAAAAATTAGTTCAATCATGGCTGTAATATAGTACATTCGTATGGAATTTAGGTATAGAAGTGAAAAAAGGGTTGCAAAAAGGCGATTTTTAGGGTATCATTCTATTTAGTGGTGAAGACACAGCATAAAAACATAATATGTAATACAGCAATACCAAATTAGGAGGAGTATAAAAAATGGCAACTAAGATAGTCAAGACAGAAGCAAAGAAAGCAGAAGAGGTAAAGGTTACAGCAACGAAAGTAGAAACAGCAAAGACAGAACCTGCAAAGAAAGAAGATGTAGCAGAAAAAGAAACAGCAAAAGTAGCGGAAAAAGAAGTAGCAAAGGCAACAGAAGAAAAGAAAACAACAGCGAAAAAGACTACAACAGCAAAGAAGACAACAGCTGCAAAGAAAACCACTACAACAACAAAGAAAACTGCTGCAAAAGCAAAAGAAGTTTCTGCAAAATTTATTTTACAGTATCAGCACATCGAAGTGGAAGAAACAGAATTATTAAACCGCTTCAAAGGAATCTGGGCTGAAATGGGAAGAAAAGAAAGCGAAATCAAAGATCTTATTTCTTACGTAAAACCAGAAGAATATTGTGCATACTTTGTTGTAAATAATATCGATACAGTAAGAGTGTTCTTATAAAAAATATATGATACATAAAAGGAGTGTTTCTTTTCTTTTTACAAGAGAATAGAAACACTCCTTTTTATTGAATTGCTATTAAACAAGATTGATATAAGTTCTGGAAGTTTTGGATGTAGAGGAACAAGCCGGATGAGATACAGCGTCTGTACTGGATTCATTTGTATCTTCATCTTCAAATAAAGGTTCTTCTTCGGCTTTTCTTTTCTTATCCATATAAACTAAGGCAGAACCAACGGCTGCAGCAGCAGCGGCAAAAAGCATGAATTTTTTAAATTTCTTTGACATAAACATTCCCCTTCCATTCATTTATTCTATGTGAATATTTTAATATTATTTTAGACAAAAGGGAAGCAAATTATAGGAATTTATAAAGATTTCATAAAAAGAAAGGAGCAAAAAAGTGAAATTATTGCACACGGCAGATTTGCATATTGGAAAAGTAGTAAATGAATTTTCCATGTTGGAAGATCAAAAATATATATTACAACAAATCATAGACATTGCCAAAAAGAACCAGGTGAATGTAGTGCTTCTTGCAGGGGATATTTACGACAGAGCCATACCGTCCGTAGAAGCAGTGGAATTGTTAGACTGGTTTTTCAATACATTATTAGCTGAAAAAATTCAGATTATGGTAATTTCAGGAAACCATGATTCACCGGAAAGATTAAGTTTTGCCGGAAAGATTTTGGAAAAGCAGGGGCTTTACATTAGCGGTGCATATGATGGTAGTTTAAAAAAAGTAAGTCTTAGCGATGGATTTGGGGAAGTAGTATTTCACTTTTTTCCTTTCTTTAAGACGGCGGTGGCAGGACAGCATTTAGAAGGACGCATCAATACCATGCAGGAGATGGCAGAACAGATTTTGAAAAAGGAAGAAGCAGAATTAGACAAAAATAAGAGAAACGTAATGCTTGCTCATTATTTTGTGTTGCATGGAGAAGAGAAAGCGGAGGAACAGGAAGAAGGCGTAGGTGGTATCGATGCCATAGAAAGTGCTTTGTTTGAGCCTTATGATTATGTGGCATTGGGACATATTCATGGTGACAGTTATATGGGGCGAAAAGAAGTAAATTATTCCGGTTCTCCGTTAAAATACTCCTTTTCTGAGGTGAATCAAGAGAAGTCTGTAAAAATTGTGGAATTAAAGGAGAAGGGAGAAATCCTCATAGAAAAGCACCCGTTACAACCGCTACATGATATGCGAATTATTAAAGGAGAACTCAAAGAATTAATGAAAAAAGAAGTGGTAGAGTTAGCTCCTTATGATGATTATATATGTGCGATTCTGACTGATAAAGATGATTTGGTTCAGCCAATGGACATGCTCCGCAGTGTATATCCTAATGCTATGCAGATTATTATGGAGCGTTATCAGAAAGAAGCTTTTGTGGAAGCACAGCAGGTAATATCGAAACGGGAGAAAAATTTGTTGGAAAATTATCAGGATTTTTATGAGCTGGTAGAGGGAGAACCTTTGCAGGGAAATTATTTAGAATTGATTCAGGAAATGATTGAAAAAATAAGCTAGATGGGAGGTGCGAAATTTGAAACCGGTAAGTTTGGTAATCAGTGCTTGGGGACCTTACAAAGAAAAAGAAACCATTGACTTTAACACATTGACAGAGCAGGGTGTATTTTTGATTTCCGGTCCTACAGGAGCAGGAAAAACTACTATTTTTGATGCCATTACTTTTGCACTGTTTGGGGAAGTTAGTGGAAGCATTCGTGAAAAAGACAGTGTACGAAGTGATTTTGCCAGAGAAGAAGTGACAACTTATGTGAATTTTACCTTTACCCATCGGGGAGAGGAATATGAGATTGAACGAAATCCAAAATACAACCGACCGAAAAAGCGTGGCAGTGGATTTGTGGCAGTGAAAGAAAGTGCAGTGCTAAGAAACAAAGAAGAAGTACTGGCAGAGGGCAGCAAAGAAGTGACAGGAAAAATCGAGGAAATTTTATCCTTAAATTATAAACAGTTTACCCAGATTAGTATGTTAGCCCAGGGAGAATTTCAAAAACTGCTGACCTCCAATGGAAGTGAGCGTACCAAGATTTTCCGAAATTTGTTTCATACAGAAATTTGTGAAAATCTGCAAAATGCCCTTTCTGAGCGAAGCAGGTCACTATATGGTCAGGTGAAAGAAAATCAGGCAAGAACAGAAGAAATTCTGGCTCATATTTTGTGTCAGAAAGAAGAATGGCTGGAACTGATGAAGCAGGAAAATCCCAATATGGAAGCCATCTATTTATTTTTAGAAACCCATTTGCAGGAGCTAAAGGTCAAAAAAGACGAGGCGAAAAATAAGTGGGAAAAGGCAGCTCAAAAGAGCAAAAAGCTGTATGGAGAAAAGGAAGAAGGAAAACGCTTAGAAGTCCTAAAAGAGCGTTTGGCAGAAGCAGAGAAGGAACTGGAAAAATTAGCAGCCAAAAGTCATGAATACAAGCAGTGGAAGACCAACCTGAAGACTGCAGAGCAGGCAGAGAACGTATTTTTAAAAGAAGCAGAATATGTATCTGCCCAAAAGGAATACGAAAAACGAGAAAAGGCTTGGAAAGATTTGTTAGCGGAAGAAGAACAGTCACAAGCACAATTAAAACATTGGACAAAGCTTCGTGATAAGGCAGTAAAGCAAAAAGAAATCATTGTACAATTAGAAGAATTGTTGACAAAGCTGGAAGAAAAGCAAAACTGGCTCAAAGAATTGGAAGAAGTTGAAAAGGAATTAAAGAAAGCGCAGCAAAGCTTTTTGGAAAAGCAAGAGAAGAAACAGCAGGCAAAGGAAGCTTATGAAAAAGCAGAAGCTACTTATAAGTTAGCTACCGCAGGCTTGCTTGCCAAGGATTTAACGGAAGGTACTCCATGTCCGGTTTGTGGCTCAGTCCATCATCCAGAGAAGGCAAGTTTAAGTGAGGAAATACCGGAACAGTCTTATATAGAGCAGTTGAAAAATACATTGGAAGGTTTTACGAGGGAAGAAAACGAAGCTCATGGACGGGCGGCAGCGGCAAATTCCAAAAAAGAAATGATAGAAAAGAAGATGGAAGAGATTCAGTTAGACATTCCTAACGAGAAACTGACCCAAGTATTTTCAGAAAAGAGCAGGGAAAAAGAACATCTGACAAAAGAGGTGGCAGAAACAGAAGAAAATTACCAGAAAGCCCAAAACACATACAACCATTTAACCAGTGTAAAAGGGGTTCAGGAAAAAGAATTGCAGGAGCAACAAGAAAAGAAAGAATTATCTTATAAAGAATACCAGAAAAAATTAAAGGAAAGTGGTTTTGCCAGTGAAGAAGAGTTCCAAAAGGTAAAGGGAATTTGCAGCCAAAAGGAAAGCTATAGAAAGCAAATGAAGGAATACGAGGAACAAAAGCTTAGATATGAGGAGCGAAAGATAAGCAGCCAAAAGGAACTAAAAGGCAAAAAAACATTGGATTATCAGGAAATCTTAGAAAAACTAAATTTGGCAGAAGGGGAAGAAAAAGAACTGCGCACCACCTTGGGAAATTTGCAGCAACAATATGACAATAATAAAAGATTCTGGAGAGATTTCAAAGAAAAGCAAAAAGAAATGGAAGAAATCCGCACAGAATACGGTAAAGTCAGCCGAATGGAACAGCTTACCAAAGGACGCAACCGTAGGAATCTTGTGTTTGAGCAGTACGTATTATCCAACTATTTTGATGAAATTCTCAATGCGGCAAATCAACGATTAAGTCATATGAGTGGCGGACGCTACCTATTAAAAAGAGTAGAAAAGGCAGAAGATGCCAGAAGCAGGGACAGTCTGCTTATGGAAGTGTTTGATGCTTATACCGGAAAAAACAGAAGTGTACAGACCTTATCCGGCGGGGAATCCTTTAAGGCATCTTTGGCATTGGCACTTGGCATGTCGGATATGATACAGGCATTTTCCGGTGGAATTGTGGTGGAAACCATGTTTGTGGATGAAGGCTTCGGTTCCTTAGACGAAGAATCCATAGAACAGGCAGTGGAAGTGTTGACAAACCTTGCAAAACAGCAGTATACCATTGGAATCATTTCTCATGTAAATGAATTAAAAGAAAAGATAGACCGCCAGTTAGTGGTGGAAAAAACAAATACAGGAAGCAGAATTATCTGTTAAGGAAGAAAGCAATCTTAAGGTTAACTTTAGGTTGCTTTCAGTTTTATTTTAGGGAGAAATTGTATGATATATCTCGAAGTTATGAAGGAGGATATAGACCATATGCTAAAGTGTAATTGTATTACGAAAAAGTACAAAGATGTAACCGTGGTGGACAATTTAAGTTTTCAGGTACAGGAAGGTGAAGTGTTTGCCCTTCTTGGAAGCAACGGAGCCGGAAAGACCACCACAATTAAAATGATTTTGGGATTGATTCAGAAAAATGGCGGTGAAATAGAAAAACAGCCGGATTTAACCATCGGTTATTCACCGGAAACACCATTTTTTCCACCGTATCTTACCGGGCGTGAGGTTTTAACTTATTACGCAAAGATACAAAAAATAGCCAAAGATACCATTCATGGACAGGTAAGCGAATTGTTAGAGATGGTAGGGTTGGAAGATTCAAAGACAAAAATTAAGGTGTATTCAAAGGGGATGTTACAGCGTTTAGCATTGGCACAGGCAATGCTTGGAAATCCAAAACTTTTGATTTTGGATGAGCCCACCGCCGGATTGGATGCACTGGGCAGAGTGGAAATGATGCAGCTAATTGGAGATTTAAAGAAACAGGGCAAAACCATCGTTATCAATTCTCATATTTTAAATGATATCGAGCGTGTCTGCGACAGAGGCATCATTATGAAAAAAGGAAAAATTCTTGGAACTTGGGAGCGCAATGCAGACCATCAGGGAAAAAGTCTGGAAGAAATTTTTGTAGAAACGGTAGGAGGAATCAAATAAATGACAATTACAATCAATGCATTAAAAGAAAAAATCAGAAGAAAAGAATTGTATGTAGTGGCGGCGTTGGGATTGCTGCTTGTAATCTTATTTTCCTCAGGAGCAGGAACCCTTACCATAGATGGTGAGCCAATTACCGGATATTCTAAAATGGCACCGATTATGGTGGTTGTGGTAAATGCTCTCAGCGGAGCTTTAGCCATCGCTCTTAGTATTCGTACCATTCCAAACGAATATGAGCGTAAAACCAGCCATTTAATTTGGATTCGAGGGGTAAAACAGTGGCAGTATCATGCCTATCTTACCCTTGCAAATATTATCAGCAGCCTGATAGCTACTTTGATTATGTATCTTGGCTTATTTATCTTTTCTGTGATAAAGCAGGAAACACAGGGGATTTATCGATTGGTTCCGGCATTTTTCATTATGGCGATAGGAGTATGTATCGTAAGCTTATTTACCAGCGTTTTGAGCATTGCTTTGCCGGGGATGGCAGTAGGAATTATTTCTGCAGGTTGCTTTCTGGTAGGAATCTTACATGGGGTATTAGAAATTGCAAAAGACATGGTAGGTGGATTTACCGGAGGAATCATTTCTGTATTATTAAAAATCGTTCCTGATTTGAATGAAATACAGGCGCAGGCAGGAAACATGATTAGCGGTGAAGGGATAAACAGCCATGAAATTTTCAAAGGATTATTAATCATATACATATTAACATTATTTTTCTTTGTATTTAAGAAAAAAGAAGCATAGGAGCAAAAAATGAAAAAAGTAATCTATCTGGCGGTAGGCGTGGTATTGCTTATTGCAACTATAGCTACCGGAACATATGGACTTAGCGATAGAAATATTGAGATTTATATAGAAGCACTTGGCATGGTAGAGGAAATGGAAGAAAACACTTTTGCAGGATACCAGTTATCACAATTTCCGGTGGCATTTTATGATGGCGACCACGATTATGTGATAACAGGAAGTGGAGAAGAATATCAGGTGGAAAAGAGAAAACCGGTATTAGACGCTTTTGTTGGAACTGCATTCTGGGTGGATGACCATTATGAAGTGCTGATGCCTACGGTGGAAAAGTTTAACAAAATGTTTGAACTGTTGAATACAGCACAGTCAGCATCTGGAGAAACCATGAAGAATAATGGTTTTGACGAAGTGGAATACGGCGATGAAGAACACATTGCTACCATGTATCATGAAGGATTTCATGCATATCAGATGACAAACTATGAAGATGCTATTGTGGAAGGCTTACAGGGGAAAAGCTTTGGCGAAGATGACTTTGGTGAGCAGTTAGTTGTAGATTATGTGGACAATAATCCTGAAATGGTAAAGAAGTATGAAGAACAGCTGGCACTGTTGAAAAAAATGGTGTTAAGTGATAGTATAGATGAGATAAAAGCGGATTTAATACAATATAAGAAGCTGGATGAAGAACGCAAGGCAATGCTTCCGGCGGAGGTATTAATTCTGGAAAATTATTACGAAAAGGTAGAAGGTACTGCGTATTATGTAGAAAGTACTGCTTATAAAATGGTTCATACAAAAGAAGAATACAATGCTTATTATATTGATTCTATGGACAATTTTACAGCAGGAAGTCATAAATACTACAATATAGGTATGGCAAAATGCAGAATTTTAGATAAACTTTCCGAGAACTGGAAAGAGAATTATGTTTTTTCTACAGAACTTACTGATTTGTTGTATCAGCAGGTGGAACCTTAGAAAGGAAAGATATGACCTATAAAATATTAGTTGCAGATGATGAGATGGAATTGTTATCTGTGCTGGAATTATATATGGCAAAAGAAAATTTAACACTGGTTAAGGCATGTGATGGGAATCAGGCGTGGGAGCTTTTCTTAGAGGAAAGCCCCCACTTGGTGGTTTTGGATGTGATGATGCCGGGTATGGATGGTTTTACAGTGCTTCGAAAGATTCGAAATGTCAGTAAAATACCGGCAATTATGCTGACTGCCAGAAGTGAAGATTATGATAAAATTCTTGGGCTGGAACTGGGAGCAGATGATTATATTACAAAGCCTTACAATCCGATGGAAGTGGTGGCAAGAATCAAGGCACAGATACGGCGAAATTATGATTATCAGGAAACGCGGCTGGAAATTTACAGGCAGTTTGATTTGGAATTGTATGTGGAAGAAGGTATCGTAAAGAAACAAGGAGAAACGATAGAACTTACGAAAACAGAATTTATGATTTTGAAACTTTTGATGGAGAAGCCCGGACGAATTTACACCAAACAGCAGATTTATGATTATGCCTGGGGCGAAGAATATATAGCAGACGACAATACATTAATGGTACATATCAGTAATTTGAGAGCAAAAATTGAAGATAATCCAAGAACACCATTGATGCTAAAGACTGTGAAAGGATTGGGGTATAAGTTTGAAAAAGATAATGAAAAAATTTAAAATAAAGAAATCTATTTTTAGTAAGTTAGTGCTAAGTTATGTGGTATTTTCGGCAATGATTTTATTTTCTTTTATAGCATGTATGATTGTTACGGCTGTATTTTTAAGCAGCGGTGATGACTCTAATATGCCGCCAAATGCATTTGTAGATGAGGATGGAAATATTACCACAATAGATCAGATTTACAGACTGGGAGGCTGGGTTGAGGAACTTGATGAAAACTTTCAGGTTATCAATGTGTATGGGGAACAGCGGAAAGAAAAGCAAGGTTATACAATGGAAGAACTTTCTTCCTTGATGAACGTAAGTGTCACAGAGGAAAATCCATATATAGGTGTGCTGCAGTACGTAGAAAAACGGCACACTTATTTTTTGTGCATCTATGAAAGAGAGCTGGTGCAGATTCGTCTGACGGTGATGTTGGGAAATCAAACCACTGGAGGAGAGGGGACTTACCGTGTAGTTATGGCGGTGCTTATTATTTTATTTGTATGCAACTGTATGATACTCAGCCGTTATTTGAGCAAAAAGATAAAAACACCATTAAAAGAACTTGTTAAGGGAATGGAACAGGTTAAGGCAGGTGAGGTAGGAGTAAATCTTAATTTTGAGGCAGAGAGCGAGTTTGTAGAGATTCGGGATACCTTTAATATGATGATAGAAGAATTGGAAGAAAGCAGACGGGAAAAGGAGGAAATGGAGCGGAAAAAATCACAGCTTTTATTGGAACTGTCCCACGATATTAAAACACCTCTTGCGACCATCAAAGGCTATGCGAATGCCATGGAAAGTAATCTTGTTCCGGAAGAAAAGAAAGCATTATACTATCAGACCATCGACAAAAAAGCAGACAGAGTTTGTGACCTTGCAGAAAACATGTTTTTTATGTTGAAAATGGAAAATGCAGACTACCATTTGCAGTTAACTAAGGTGGATATCTGTGAACTTACAAGACAGATTTGTGTGGAATTTTATGAAGATATTGCAAATGCCGGTCTTACCATGGAAATTGATATTCCGGAGGAGCCATGTCATGTATGGGCAGACGAAAAAGCATTGGGCAGGGTTATAGGAAATCTGTTAAGCAACGCCGGAAAATACAATCAAACAGGAGAGCAGGTAGGAATTTCTTTAGCCATCTTAGAAAAACAGGTGGAATTGCGTGTGTGGGATGATGGTGAACTGATTCCAAAAGATTTGCAGAAAACTATTTTTGAGGCATTTGTTCGTGGTGACAAAGCAAGAAAAACAGATGGAGGAACCGGACTGGGACTGGCGATATCCAGAGCTATTATGGAAAAACATTGTGGAAGTATTGGTTATGAGGAAGAAAGTGGGCATAACTGCTTTGTAGTAAGAATGCAGTTATGTGGAAAAATATAGAAGTAAATTTCGTTGCGAAAAGGATGCGTATCATGTATAATAAGATGTCACAGTAGATGGAAAGATTTGTCTGGAAGGCAGAGTGGAACAAAGGAGAATAGAACAATGGCCTGTCAAATGATTGTTGATTTGTATGGTTGTGATTACGGCATTATCAATAATTTAGAAAAAATAAAGGAAATTTCCCATGATATGATAGAAAAATTGCATGCCGGCATTGTAGAAGAATGTTGTCATCAGTTTGAGCCTATTGGAATTACTTACATAGCAGTGATTACCACATCACATTTTTCGATTCATACATGGCCGGAATATGAATATGCGGCTGTAGATGTCTTTTCCTGTGATGAAGATTTGCCGGAAAAGGTGGCAGAAGAATTACAAAAAAGTTTAAAAGCAAAAAAATGTACCATCAGAAAACTGGAACGTGATATAAAAGGGGGAATGTAAGTTGGAATTTTCAGTTGGAGATATGCTGCAGGTAGATGGAGATCTCTATGAAATTATCGGTAAAATCAGATACAGAAAAATAGAAGATAACCTGTATTGGACCGAATATTGTATGCGTCAGCGTCCTTCAGGGAAAGAACGTTGGCTTTCCATCGATGTAGTGAATAACGAATACTCTATTTCTCAGTTTGCAAGAAATCCGTCTATGGGTGGATACCATCAGGTGGATTCTGGTACAGAAGAAGTGGTTGGTGTCTGGGGGAAGGTGGATGTTTCCATTGGTGACCGGGCGACCTTTTATGAGTATGAGGACGTAACAGAAGAAAAAATCATCTCACAGGAAGTTTGGGATGACGAACAGGAGCATTGTACCGGATATTATCTGGACAGTGATGAAATTGTAAAATGCAGCAATACTATGGGGAATAACAGCTCCATGGGATATAGTCAGAACACCTATAGCGGTGGAGGCCGCAATTACCAGTCTGCTTCCAATCCAAAAAAAGGCAGTGCATTAAAATCTATGATAGCCGTTTTGATACCAATTATTATCGTGTGTGGGTTGATGGCTGTTTATACAAACAAGGATAAAAATGCCATTGCCAAGCATTTAAAAAGTGGTACATATTATACTTATGTTACTTCTATTACAGGAAATGAGGAGCAGAAAGCAGATGTATACAAATCTTTGTTAAGTCTTGACGGTACTGCACGAGATATTATAGATGCGATCAATGGAAAGACAGAAAGTGTTCAGCAGAATACAGAAGATGGAGATGACAGTATAGCAATTCTTACAAAAAATGAATATTGTCTGATTTATACGTCGGAAGATAATGAGGTTTTGGTGCAAATTTCCAGCAGAAAATATGCATATGTCAGTGACCACAGACCATATCACTGTCACCACCGTACCTACCGTTATTATCGCAGATATTACTATTCAAGAGGATATACCTCAGATTCTGGAAACTATAAAAAATATCGTACTTCATATTCTGATTATGATGATACAACGATTGACAGCAATTCATCAGATACATACAGTGGATATGCTTCATCAGTACGCCAGTCCAGTACCAGTACAAGAACATCTTCCGGTGGTGGATTGAGCAGTGGAAAGTAAAGGAGAAGAAAAATGGAATTATTATATGATATTATGAATGTAGGGATTTATTCTATATTAGCAATTATAATGATGATACTTGGAAACTTTTTGATTGATTTGATTGTACCATGTCATTTCCCGACAGAAATAAGAAAAGGAAATCAGGCAGTTGGCTGGCTGAGTGCGGGGTCTTTCATTGGCGTTGGTATTATTATGCGTGCAGCGGTTATGTCACCAACCGTAGAAGCAGTGGAAGAAACTTTAGTAAATGGTTTGATTAGCAGTGTTATTTATTTTGCTGTTGGTATCGTATTCTTTATGTTAGGTTATATTATTGTGAGCTTGTTTAATCGTAAATATAACTTGAATGAAGAAATTGGTAATGGAAATACTGCAGCAGGTATTATGGTATTTGGTATCTTTACCGGTCTTGCCATTGTTATCAGCGGAGTGATAATGTAATGAAGAACTACAGGCTGTTAATGCTTACTACACTGATTATTTCAGGATGCTCTATTTGCTACGAACTGATTATCAGTGCAGTAAGCTCCTACTTGTTAGGAGATAGTACGTTACAATATTCTATCACCATCGGACTTTACATGTCTGCCATGGGGCTTGGCTCTTATTTGTCAAAATATATCAAGGATAAATTATTTAACTGGTTTGTTTTTGTGGAAATAGGAGTAGGCCTTGTGGGTGGAACAAGTGCGCTGATACTTTTTCTTGCAAACTTGTATCTGGAAAGCTATCAGTTGATTATGTATATCGAAATTATTCTGATAGGAACTTTTGTCGGTGTAGAAATCCCATTGTTAACAAGAATTATTGAAAATGATGAAGAAAACTTGAGAGTGACAATCTCCTCTATTTTTAGTTTTGATTATATCGGAGGGTTGGTTGGCTCTATCGCATTTCCGTTGCTGTTATTACCTCAGTTGGGCTATTTTGCCACAGCATTTTTGGTAGGTTCTATGAACCTTTTTGCAGCGGGACTGATTATTCTTAAATACCATGAAAGAATTGAAAAAGTAAATGTATTTCGTGGGATTGTAGCAGGTTTATTCGCACTTATGTTTTTGGGAATGATATTTTCTGAAAATATTGCAAACTTCATAGAGGGCGGCTTGTATCGTGACAGGGTTATTTTCTCAGAACAAACAAAGTACCAGAAAATTGTCATGACGAAGCACAAAGATGATTTGAGATTGTACATTGACGGAAATGTACAATTTTCTTCTTTGGACGAGTATCGTTACCATGAAGCATTGGTACATATTCCTATGTCAAAGGCAGTTAAAAAGGATAAAGTTCTTGTACTTGGCGGAGGCGATGGCTTGGCAGTGCGGGAATTGCTAAAATATGAGGAAACACAGATTACATTGGTGGATTTAGATTCAGAAATGATTCGTATATGCAGTGAAGATCCCAATGTCAGTGCATTAAATGAAAATGCTTTAAAGAGCGACAGACTAACCATAATTAATACAGACGCATACCAGTTTTTAGAATCCAATGAAGAAAAATATGATGTGATTCTGGTAGATTTACCGGACCCAAACAACGAATCATTAAATAAACTGTACTCAAATATTTTTTACCGATTATGTGGAAATTCCCTCACAGAGCAAGGAATTCTAACAGTTCAGTCCACCAGTCCTTATTATGCCACAAAAGCTTATTGGTGTGTCTATGAAACCTTAAAAAGCGAAGGTTTTTATGTAAAACCCTACCATCTGCAAGTCCCTGCCTTCGGTGACTGGGGCTTCCACATGGCATCCAGACAGGAATTGGACGATGAAATCAATATAACAGTAGAAACCAAATATTTGGATAATGACAATGTGGCAGCATTGTTTTCCTTCGGAAAAGACGAAAAAGAAACCACTCCGGTTTCCGTAAATACACTGTCTAAGCCGGTGTTAATACAGTATTATTCAGAGGCTGTACAAAATTGGGAGTGATAATTTAGATATTTTTGCAGGGGCAGAAAGCAGGACGCCCCTGCTTTTTATATTTTGAATTGCCATCCCCACCCATATTTGGTATAATTTATAGGATTATGGTTATATTGTTTCCCAGTGTATACTGGGCTTAGAGTAAAAAGGAAATAATAGGAGTATATAATAGATGAAAAAAATAAAAAAAGCGGCAGTTTTATTACTTTGCGGGATGCTTGGGATGAGCAGTTTTACGGCTTGTGGAAAAAATTCTACTATTTTTATGGGACGTTTATCCGATACAGAGGTTTTTTGCATTGGAGATAATATTTGTACTTTACCGGAATTGAAAGTGTATTTGACCACTGCTCAGAAGCAGTATGAAAACATTCTTGGAGTGGATATGTGGGAAAGAGATTTTGGTGGAGTTACGCTGGAATCTTATTTAAAAGAAACTATTTTGGGACAGATTGCGCAGATTAAGACAATGACTTTGCTGGCAGAGGAATATAAAATTACTTTGGACGAGCAAGAGGAGAAAAAGGTTGCGGAAGCGGCGAATAAGTATTTTTCTTCTTTAAATCAGAAAGAAATCTCTTATATGGGAATTACCGAAGAAGAAGTGGCAACACTGTACCGTGAATATGCCTTGGCAAATAAGGTATATGAGGAAATTACCAAGAACGTGGATACCGAAGTGAGTGATGATGAAGCAAGAAAAATTACCGTACAGCAGATTTTATTTTCCGTAAACGAAGAAAATGCGGACAGTAAGAAAAGTGAACAGTACAAAAAGGCTCAAGAAGTTTTAAAGCAGGTACAGGCTCAGGGTGCTGATTTCAGAGAAATCGCAGAAAAGAACAGCGAGGAGGAGGTGATTGAGTATACCTTTGGAAAAGGGGAAAAGGAAAAACCATTGGAAGATGCTGCCTTTAATCTGGAAACAGAGCAGATTAGTGATATTATTGAAACTTCTTATGGATATGTGATTATAAAGTGTGTCAGCAATTTTGACAGAGCAGAAACCGATGCCAACAAGGCAGCGATTGTGGAACAAAGAAAGACGAAAGCCTTTGATGATGTGTACAATGAATTTGTGGAACGTCAGGCGTCCCAGTTTAATGATGAATTGTGGGAGCAGATTACCTTTACAAATGACAAGGAAATTACGAATATGACATTTTTTGATGTATACAATGAGGTTTTTGGTTTGCAGGAATAGTTCATATGTATAGCTAAAAGGGGAGAGAAAATGGATATACAAAAGGATATTGAGGGCAGATTATTTGCCTTAGAGGATAAAAAATACAAAGAATTTCAAAGCAAATTGATGCCAACCATAAATCCGGATACCATTATCGGAATCCGAACTCCGGCTATGCGAAAGCTTGCCAAGGAGCTTGCAAAACAGCCGGAGTACATGGAGTATATTCATATGCTTCCTCATAAATACTATGATGAAAACAATTTGCATGGATTTTTAATCGAATCTATGAAAGATTATGATGCCTGTGTGGCGGCGGTAAATGAATTTCTGCCCTTTGTGGACAACTGGGCAACCTGCGATTCCATGTCACCTAAGGTGTTCAAAAAGCATCGCCCCGAACTGCTAGAGCAGATTAAAATTTGGCTGACATCGAACCATACTTATACCATTCGCTATGGAATTCGTATGTTGATGGCTCATTATCTGGATGAAGATTTCAAGGAAGAATACTTGGAATGGGTAGCGGAGTTAAGGTCAGAAGAATACTACGTAAATATGATGATTGCCTGGTACTTTGCCACCGCACTGGCAAAACAGCCAGAAGCCACTTTTCCATATATCGAGCAGAAACGTCTGGACGTCTGGACTCATAATAAGGCGATTCAGAAGGCAGTGGAAAGTTATCGGGTGACGGTAGAGCAGAAGGAATGGTTGCGGGGGTTGCGGAGAAAGAAGTTTTAGTGTTTGATAAAAAGCTTGTAGTTGAAAGGAAAATGGATTCCTTTCAACTACAAGCTTTTCGTGCTTTCAGTATTAGAAGAAATGGATATTAATAAATTGCAGAAAAGCGAAAAATATGTTATGCTGAAATTAAAAAAGTGAAAAGGACTAAAGTGATATGATAACAGGAGAGTTAAGAAATAAAGTTGATAGAATATGGGAAGTGTTTTGGACGGGGGGAATATCCAATCCGTTAGAAGTAATTGAACAGTTTACATATTTACTATTTATCAAACAGTTAGATGATATTGAAACTACGAAAGAAAATGAAGCTGTTTTTCTAGGGATTCCGTACGAAGGAATTTTCCCAGAGGAATGTCAACAGTATCGATGGAGCAAATTCAAGAATTTAGGAGATGCGCAGGAGATATTTGATATTGTATTAAATGGCGTATTTCCGTTTATTAAAAATTTGCATGCAGATGGTGATTCTGCATACAGTAAATATATGGGAGATGCTATCTTTAAAGTTCCAACGCCTGCAATGTTGACAAAGCTTATCGATGGAATCGATGGTTTGGAGTTAGGCGAAGAAGATACCAAAGGGGATTTGTATGAGTATCTGCTTTCTAAAGTAGCGACAGCAGGGACCAATGGGCAGTTTAGAACGCCAAGACATATTATCAAGATGATGGTGGAATTATTAAAGCCGACTCCTTCTGATATAATCTGCGACCCGGCTATGGGATCTGGTGGATTCTTAGTAGAGGCACAGAGTTATTTAAGAGAAAAAGAAAGTGATTTGTTCTTAAATGCCGGATTGAGGGAGCATTTTAACAATAATATGTTTTATGGCTTTGATATGGATAGTACTATGTTGCGTATTGGTGCTATGAATATGATGTTACATGGCGTAGATAATCCAAATATTGAATACCGCGACAGTTTATCTGAAAATAATCGTGACAGTGAAAAATACACGATGATTTTAGCAAATCCGCCATTTAAGGGAAGCTTGGATTATGAAGGTGTATCAGCAGATTTGTTAAAGGTGTGTAAAACCAAAAAGACAGAATTACTGTTTTTAGCCTTGTTTTTAAGATTATTAAAGAATGGGGGACGTGCAGCGGTTATTGTTCCTGACGGTGTTTTGTTTGGAAGTAGCAATGCTCATAAACAGATTCGTAAGGAAATTATAGATAATAATAAGCTGGAAGCTGTAATATCTATGCCATCAGGGGTATTTAAACCTTATGCCGGTGTATCTACTGCAATCCTTATTTTCACTAAGACAGGTGCAGGTGGTACAGATAAAGTGTGGTTTTATGATATGAAAGCGGACGGGCTATCATTAGATGACAAACGTCAACCTGTGCAGGAAAATGATATTCCGGATATTATACAGCGTTTTAATAACCGTGAAGCAGAGGTAGAACGAAAGAGAACGGAGCAGAGTTTCTTTGTTGAATTGGAAGAAATACAGAAAAACGCATATGATTTATCCATTAACAAGTACAAAGAAGTAGAGTATGTTCCTGTAGAATATCCACCAACGCAGGAAATCATTGCAAATATCAGAGCGTTAGAGAAACAGATATCGGTGGAAATGGATGAATTGGAAAGATTATTAAATTTAGGGAAAGGGAATGAGTAGAACTCATTTGCAAATCTTAATTTGTGATATTGTTTGTAAAAAAGAATATAGGTGACGTTGACATAGAGAATACTAAGTGGTAATATAATTATAAAAGAGGTGCTACCGATAGACGGTTAGCCCTGATGATTTATGATTATAAAAATAACCGCCAAGTTTTCTCAGGACAGGGCGGTTATTTTTGTGTCTTG
>CAYVCL010000052.1:0-20701 GCA_964450185.1 uncultured Lachnospiraceae bacterium
ATTTTGAAGTTTGTCTGTTAAGCTGTCAAATGCCATTTCCTATAATTCCTCCAAAATTTCATTAGAAATTGATTCTATCCTTTCAATCAGCTGATGCTTCTCTATGGTTTCTGCCTGTTCCACGGTTTCCTGAATCTGACTCACCTTCTCTTTTATATGAAGAAACTTTTCTACCAAATGAAGTTTTTCTTCATATTCCATCAGTGCTTTGTTGGTGCGTTTAATCAAATCATGGACACCATGTCTGCTGATTCCTTTTTCTTCTGCAACTTCGCTCAGCGAATAATCGTTTAATATAACGTCCTCATAAACGTTCTTCTGATTTTCCGTAAGCAGTTCTCCGTAGAAATCATACAGTAAAGCCTGCTCAACAAATCTTTCCATTTGCATCACCTAGGATAGAATACACTATAAAAATGAGAATGTCAAGTATTTTATCTTGACATTCTCTGATTTTTATTTTTATTCACTTCTCAGTGCCACTACCGGGTCTTTTCTTGCCGCGCTCTTAGCCGGGATAAATCCTGAGAACAGATTTAACACTACACTAATTGCGATAAAGATTAACGCTGCCTGCCATGGCAAGGTTGCACTTAAGTTATTAATTCCGGTCAAACTATGAATGACAGAATTAATTGGAATACATAACAAGTATGTAATCACTACACCTAAGGTACCGGATGCAAAACCAATTAAAATTGTTTCTGCATTAAACATTACAGATACATCATGCTTGGATGCACCCATCGCACGAAGAATACCAATTTCCTTTGTTCTTTCCTGTACGGATATCAATGTGATTACCGCAATCATAATGGATGATACAATCAATGAAATTGCAACAAATGCAATCAATATATAAGTAATCGCATTAATAATAGAAGTAATGGATGACATCATTAAACCTACATAATCTGTATATTTAATCTGCTGAATCTCATCTACAGTCTTGTTGTAATCTGCAATAGCATCTTCAATTATATCTTTGTTTTCAAAAGTGGATGCATAAAAGTTAATAGACGCCGGGTCGTTTAAATCCACATATCCTAACTGTGTCAGATTATTTTCATAAGAAGAATCTGAAAACTCCATGATTTCATCATAGAATACTGCGCACTGTTGGGTTGTATAAGTATCCATAGCCATAGTAAATGCTGCATTTTTCTGTTCCGGAGTCATTGCTGCCATCTGCTGCTCTACCCCTGCAGCATACTGCTGTTTTATCTGTTCACCTACAAGTTCGCGATAGGTGCTGAACAAATCTTCATCTGACATATCTGTCAAATAGCCTGCTATTTCATCTTCTTTCATACCCAACTGTTCCACCATAGCCTGTGTCATTGTAGCTTCGATGGTAGCTCTGTCTACACCTTCCATAGCCTGGTCAACCATGGTATTCAACTCTTCTTCTGCCGGAATAGACATAACCTTTACATAGGTTGCTGCCTTTTCTTCCTCAGAAAGATTTTCTACATAAGCACGAAATTCTGTTTCTTTTTCTTCTTCCGAAAGATTTCCTGTGTTCTCCTGGAAAGGAAGGTTGGTAAAGATATCCGTAGATGGATTATCTAACTGCGCTTTCACTGCTTCTGAATCCTTGGAATGTTCAATTATGTATTCTGTCAATTCACTTGTGTATGCAATGGAACCTGTTAACATAGCAGATTCTACCTCTTCACTCTGGCGGATAATACCAGATACTTTCAGCGGAATTCCATTGTCATATAAGTATTTTAAACCGGCTTCTGTGTCCCTTAAATCAGTGTACATGCCTGTGTTCTGGTCATAGCTGTAACAATCGGAATTTAAAATTGTAATATATTCTTTGTCACAGATTTCTTCATAGGACCATGATTTATCTTCCATGGTTAATTCTTTTTGTTCTAATGCTGCATCTTTGATAGCATCAATCTGGTCTTTTGACTCTAAACCAAGTGCATATAAAGTTAAATCATCTAATTCGTTATTTTCATCTACTACCAAAACAATTTCGTTATATTCTGTTGGCCAAGAACCGTAAATTACATCGTACTGTTTTTCCAAAAGTTCATTTACTAACTTTCCGTCATCTCCCGGAAGCATTTCCTGCCAAAGTTTCATGGAAGACTGGCTCATGGCGTACATTGGAGAGGAACTCATGTCCATACCAAATAAGGAAGTATTTTCTGCCATACTTGTAATGGAAGACATATCAGAACCTAACATTTCTGACATCATCTCTGTCAAAATTTCTGTTGTGTCAGAATGAATGATATCTCCATCCGCATTTTTGGTATACACCTGCAATTCTGTATCGTATGTATACTGAATTCCGTTAATAGCTTCATTTAAACTTCCTTCGCCTTCAGAATTATTGTATTCTTTTTCAATATATTCTTTAAAAGCTACCAAATCATTCTCTACGCTTTCCATATTGTTCATGGCATCCATCATATCATACAAAACAGACTGCGGATAAACTGCATCCTTTTCGTGAGTCACTTCATTTTCTGCAATTCCCATAAAGGTTGACATCAAGGTACTCACGTCTACACTGGAGGACTGAATCGTCAGCGGATAGGAAGATAATGTATTTTCCTGAACCGCATCAATATAACTGGTAAGTCCCTGAGATACCGCAAAAATCAACGCAATACCAATAATACCGATACTTCCCGCAAAAGATGTCAATGTAGTTCTTCCACCTTTTGCAATCAAGTTTTTAAGAGAAAGAGAAAATGATGTTCCCAATGACATGGATGGCATCTTCTTTTTCTTTTTGAAATTGTTGGCAGATGCTTTTTCCATCTCCTTCTCTGCCTTTAAATCATCATCTGTCAATGGATTTGTATCTGATTTAATTTCTCCATCCAACACTCGAATAATTCGGTTGGAATACTGTTCTGCCAATTCCGGATTATGTGTAACCATAACAATCAATTTTTCTTTGGAAATTTCTTTTAAAATTTCCATAACCTGTACACTGGTTTCGCTATCCAACGCTCCTGTTGGTTCATCAGCAAGAATAATATCCGGATTATTCACCAAAGCTCTCGCAATGGCAACTCGCTGCATCTGACCACCTGACATCTGACTTGGTTTTTTATGTAACTGATTTCCTAAACCAACCTGCTCCAAAGCTTTTTTTGCACGTTCTCTACGCTCTGCTTTTGACACACCGGTAAGAGTTAATGCCAATTCTACATTCTGCAATACATTTTGATGTGGAATCAAATTGTAACTCTGAAATACAAAACCCACAGAATGATTACGATAGGTATCCCAATCACGACTCTTAAAATCTTTTGTAGATTTTCCATTAATAATCAAATCACCGGATGTATAATGGTCCAAACCTCCAATAATATTAAGTAATGTAGTTTTTCCACATCCGGAAGGTCCTAAAATAGATACAAACTCATTCTTTCGAAACTGCAGGCTTACACCTTTCAGTGCATGAACAATACCATCACCTGCGGGATAGTCTTTTTTAATGTTCTTTAATTCCAGCATATTATTCCTCCTGTTTGTTTTATCACTAACGTAATTTGTCATATTTGCACTTTTTCCCATTAGGTTTGTGCAACGTCGATTTTATATCAATCTTTTTGGGAAAGCAATAAAAAAATGCTAACTAAATTCTTAAAATTTGATAATCTTTATAGCGAACTAAAATCAATATACGGATACCCCGCCATCTCCTCCTCTATAATTCTTCCTTATTAAGTCCCAAAATATTCTGTTGACAAGATATGTCAGAATATATATAATGTGTATATCGTATATATACATTATAAGGAGATAGCTATGGACATTATTATTAGTAATTCTTCCGGAGAACCTATTTATGAGCAGATTATTACACAGGTAAAATCGCTGATTATGACCGGAGAATTGAAACCTGGAGATGCTTTGCCCTCCATGCGGGCTCTTGCACAGTCTTTGCGCATCAGTGTTATTACTACTAAGAGAGCCTATGAAGAATTGGAAAGGGACGGTTTCATTGAATCCTATACCGGCAAGGGCAGCTTTGTAAAGCAACAGAATGTAGAACTTATAAAGGAAGAAAATCTACGTCAAATTGAAACACTGCTTTCTCAGGCTGTTGACAAAGCTAAATTAAGTAACCTTTCGCTTGATGAATTAAGCGATATTTTAACGTATTTCTACGAAGGAGATAAGTAACTATGTATAATTATGAGAATGCAATCGAAATCAAAAATTTATGTAAAACTTATGACGGATTCTCCCTTAAAAATTTGAATTTAACTGTTCCAAAAGGAACTATTATGGGATTTGTTGGACAAAATGGGGCAGGTAAAACCACAACAATCAAATCACTTTTAAATATCATCAAACAGGATCAGGGAGAAATTTATCTTTTGGGGATGCATCATCAAAAGGATGAAATTGCAATCAAAAACAGGATTGGTGTAGTCTTTGACGAACTTCCTTTCCATGACCAGTTGACACCTGTACAATTAAATAACATATTGGCAGGAATTTATACTTCTTGGGACTCCAAATGTTTTTTTCATTATCTGGAACGTTTTTCACTTCCACAAAAGAAAAGAATGGCTACTTTTTCCAAGGGTATGAAAATGAAATTGCAAATTGCGACTGCACTCTCCCATAATGCGGAGCTTCTTATTATGGATGAAGCAACCAGTGGACTTGACCCGGTGGTGCGAAGTGAAATGCTGGATGTATTTTTAGAATTTATGCAGGATGAAAATCACAGTATCCTGATGTCTTCCCATATTACCAGTGATTTAGAAAAAGTTGCCGACAGTATCACTTTTATTCACAATGGTACTCTGCTTCTTTCCGGCTATAAAGACGATATTTTAGCCGCTCACGGTCTTATGAAATGTAGCAAAGAAAACGCTGCAAAAGTAGCTCCAGATGATATTATCAGCATGCGTTGCACTGATTTTGGTGTGGAAATCATGGTAAACGACCGTAAAAGCTGCCTGAAAAAATATCCTGATTTTGTAATGGATTCCACTACATTGGATGAAATTTTGCTCTTTTATGTACGTGGACTTTCCAAAAAGGAGTGGTATTAATGACTGGATTGTTAAAGAAAGATTTTTATAATGGAAAAAAATTTTTGCTTCTTGGCGTAGGACTGTTCCTTTTCGGGCTTTTATTTGGATATTTAATACGTTTTTCATTTATTTACGGAAATCTTGCCCACTTAGATGCTTCTGAATTTTCCGATAACGTATTTATGATCGACCTTGTATTTACTTTCGTTCCTGCGCTATTGCTGCTTATTTTGTTTTTTCAGGGAAGTATTTCTTCTATATATACTGACTTTTCCTGCAAGTGGCATTTATACGCTTTTTCTACCCCACTCACTCCACAAACTCTTACGATTGTAAAATTTGCTGAGTTATTGTTTCTGTGGCTTGTGGCATTTTTGTTAGAATTGGGGACTGGGTATATTTACGGAACTATTTTCGGATTTTCCAATGCAAAAATAGGAATGACTGCCTATTGCTTTTTGGCTGTATGTATTCTTCTTGTGGGCTTTTGCATGATTCCTATGTCTTATCGCTATCGCACCCAGAATGGCGTACTAACTCGCCTGTTGGTAGGGGTTATCCTTCCTGTGTATCTGGTATTTGGCGTGATTGTACTGAATTTTTCAGAATTTGCCACAAAATTTTATAATACACTAAAACTTTGGTGTATTTCCCATAAAATACTGCTGTGTGGTATTGCTTTTTTTATGATTCTTGTTGTGGGATTCATTAGTTATCTGATTTGTATTCGCATTATAAAAAGGAGGGACTGGGTATGCGGGGATTAATCTTAAAAGATTTTTATATAAACAAAAAGAATTGGTTGCTTTCCCTTGTGGTGGTTCTGGTTTTGTCCATTCCTTATTTTATACCGTTAGCTTCATTAAATCCAGACCAGGCAACACTTTTAAAATTGCTTCAAATCGCAGATATTATTTTTATTTATCTCTGTTTTGGAGATGCACAAACCTCTGTATTTTCTTGCGATGAGAAAAAGGTCTGGGCAAATTATATTATGTCCTCTCCTTCCACTGCCCGTGGACAGGTGCGTTCTAAATATTACGAAAGCGTTTTCTTATCCTTTTTCTGTGCTTTGTGGTGCATCTGTCTGCTCAAAATTCAAGATGCCCTGTCTGACACAGACACTTCCTTAGTTCTGGTAATTCTTTTGTTTTTTGTGCAGTTTTTACTGCGCGCCTTAGAATTTCCTTTCTTTATCCGCTTTGGAAGTAAACATGGCACTTACTACAAGTTGGAAATCTTTTTGTTGGTAGGATTTCTGCTGCTTATTTACGGATTGTATGGAGATATTTCAATGCTGCCCTCTTTCGAAGAAATGATTTCCTGGAGTTCAAAAGTATTTTCAAATACTGGCAATATTTTTAGCTTTAAGTTTTGGGGTGTGCTGTTTGGAATTTCCTTTGGGTTATTTTGGGGGTCTTATTTCTTATCATGCCGACTGTATCGAAAAGGGGCGGAAGGGTTCGAAGGATAAGTATTGTGTATTATTAAAGAGGAAAAGAGTGACTTTTTCCTCTTTAACTATATCTACTCTAATCGGCTAATTCATTATTTCTTTGATTTCTGTCTTAACAAAATCTCTGCTAATTTTCCCAAAAAGTAATGTTATTATTTGCAACTGTTGGAAAAAATATAGCATAAAGTAATATCTATGCTTGTAATGTGATAGCATTTATGCTATCATAAAGTAAAGGATATGAAATATGCGGATTGGAGATACTATGGCATATAACATCATATTCTACGAAAAAGAAAATGGCGAATCCGAAATCTGGAATTTTCTTGAAAAATTACGTAAAAAGTCAGCTACAAATAAAGATGCTCGCATACAATATAAGCAAACAGCTCTTTATATTGAATTATTACAAAAGAACGGCACAATGCTTCCCGATAATGTCACAAAACATATCGATGAAAATATTTGGGAGCTTCGCCCTGGTAATAACCGTATTTTTTACTTTTATTGCGACGAAAATAACTTTGTACTTCTACATAGTTTTCGCAAGAAAACACAAAAAACACCTCGTCGCGAAATCGAAAAGGCAAAAGCAGAACGCAACGACTACTTATCCCGAAAGGAGGATGGATGTTTATGAAAAACTGGAACGATTATAAGGAACATGTCAGACAAATAGCCCCAGCCAGTGGTCGAGATTTAGCAGATATCGAAGAACAGGCAAATATTATTAGTGCTGTCATCGAACAACGCAATGCCCTTGGTTTAAGCCAACGTGATCTCGCTAATATTTGTGGCATTCCACAATCCTCTGTGGCAAGAATAGAGTCCTTTCAAACCACTCCTAATCTTGCAACACTTTTAAAGTTATTACGCCCATTAGGTTTAAAATTAACTATTTCAAAATAAACAGGCGTTGAAAAGAGTTATCATATCAGCCAGAATATGATAACTCTTTTTCTACACATAAATTATCTCCAGAATATCATCCATAGGAATCGTAATTTCTTCCAACACCAATACTTCATATACCCCATCAATCGTTTTTAATCTTCCATTTATCTCAACATATCTTCCAAAATTCCCATTGGCTTCAAAAGACTTCTTTGCATCTGCCTGAAAATAAATCACTTTTATCAAAGGGGTTTGTCCTTGCAAAATCAAATCTTCCAAAGCCTTTAGTTTTCTATTCAATTCTTCCTTTTGTTCTTCTGATAACTCTACTCTCTCTGTAATTATTTTCTGTTTTTCTTCGATTGCTTCTTCGTAACCTTTTAAAGCAGAAAAAGGCATAAATATTTTTGCTCTGTCTGCCCTACTCATAGGTATTCTGTTTGATTTCGGTCTATCTAAGTTTATAATATCATCATACTTTCCCATACTAACCTCTTTATGCCTTATGTCCTCCAATTTGTTGGTTGCGTTCTATGGTTGTCGCCCCTTCCTGTAAATTCGTTCCCCTTAAAATTGCATTTTTGCCGTATTTTCCCTGAATTTTCAGCATTGCTTCCTGCATCTTCCGCTCTCTCTCCTGCTTTTCTTTATCTTTTTCCAGTTCTTCGTAATCGGTAAATAAATCCATCTGAACAAAATGCTCTTCTTCTTTCTTTTTCTCATCCACCACATTTCCAAAGGCAAGTGTAATTCTTTTCACACTTAAATTTCTATCAGCAATCCTATCGTATATCTCAAGAACAGCATCCATTAATTTTTCCGTGGAGGAAGTATGCTCTTTTAGTTTACAGGAACCATGGGCAGGCTTTGGTACCGTTCTTCCATAATGGTCCACAGCCATAGGTCCACTATATTTGCGCTTTCCTATATTCTTGTCGTAACCTATATCAAGAGTGACACTGTCTGTTACCAGTTTCTTTGCTACCAATTCCAATACCTGTAACTCTACCATTTCCCTTATCACAATTCGGCATTTTTCAAAATCATAACTACAGCTTAATACTTGCCCCGATGATATGGAATTGGTGCTTGGTTTATAATTTTTAATATCCTCCATGGTGCAGGTTTCCATTCCCCAGGCATGGTCAATCAAAAGTTCTGCATCCACGCCAAACAATTCAAACAGCAAATCCTCTCCTGTCCCATATCCCAAATTGCTTACAGACATTCTGGCAATATCGCCCATGGTATACATGCCATTGGCTTCCAGCTTTTTGCTAATTCCTCTCCCCACTCTCCAAAAATCAGTTAACGGTTTATGCTCCCACAACAACTGTCTGTATGACATTTCATCCAACTCTGCTATACGTACCCCTTGGGCATCCGCTTCCGAATATTTTGCCACAATATCCATAGCGATTTTAGCCAGATACATATTCGTTCCAATTCCGGCAGTTGCTGTAATTCCCGTTTCAGCATACACATCTTTTATCATTTTCATAACCAACTCATGTACTGACAACGGTTGTCCCTTATCATTATGGTATAGTTTCAAATATTTGCTCACATCCATAAAAACTTCATCTATAGAATACACATGGATGTCCTCCGGGCTGATATACTTCATATAAATATTGTATATTCTGCTGCTATAATCTATATACAACTGCATTCTTGGGGGTGCAATTATATATGATATCTCTTTTCCGGTACTCAGCTTTATTTCCTTACATCTCTGTATTACTTCAAACAATCTTGCCCGCCCCGATATTCCATACTTTTTCAACGAAGGGGACACTGCAAGACAGATTGTTTTCTCTGTTCGTGACTCGTCTGCAACTACCAAATTAGTCGTCAATGGGTCTAAGCCTCTTTCTACACATTCTACCGAGGCATAGAAGGACTTTAAGTCGATTGCTATATAGGTTTTGTTATTGTTCATTTGTAGTCCTCCTTTGCTATGATATTGTTTTATTATAGCAAACATGTGTTCTTTTTTTCAAGTAATGAAAGAAGTCTGGCTCCAATCACGCAACTTTTTATTTTCCATCTGATTACAAAAAGGCAAGAGTACTTTTCAGCACTCTTGCCAGTAGTTTTCTATCCATAAATACAGCCACAATCTGGGATTTCTTCTTCCTGCAATTCAAGCTGTCTTTTTATACTATCTATATTTTTCTCTTTATTACTGTGTTCCATATCTGTATGGCTAACTGGCGGTTTCTTGGACAGAAGACAAACGGTTTCAATATTCCCCGTCGCCGGGAACATGTCAACCCCAACGCTTCTCTCCACCACATATCCAGCCTGCTGCAACACTTCCAAATCCCTTACCAGACTGGTTGGCTTACAGGATATGTAAACCATACGCTCTACGCCATATGCGATGATTTTCGGCAATGCTTTGGGATGGATGCCATCTCTTGGAGGGTCTAGGACAATTAAATCCGGCTTTTCGGTAAGGGAGTCTAAGACTTTCAACACATCTCCTGCAATAAAATCACAATTTGAAAGGTTGTTTAATGCTGCATTTTCTTTCGCTGCTTCTACTGCTTCTTCCACGATTTCTACACCGGTTACATGGCTTGCAACTGGAGCTAGAATCTGGGCAATGGTTCCGGTTCCACTGTATAAATCATAAATTTTCTTGTTTTCTGTATCGCCGATATATTCTCTGGCAGTATCATATAGCACTTCCGCACCTAAAGAATTTGTCTGGAAAAATGAAAATGGTGAAATTTTAAATCTTAAGCCCAGTAATTCCTCGTAGAAGAAATCCTGACCGTATAAAATTTCAGTTCCCTCATCCTTGATTACATCTGCCAAGCTGTCATTGCTGGTGTGAATAATTCCTGCAATTTTGCCCTTTAATTCTAAGGAAGTAAGGATGTTTACCCATTCTGTAAAATCAAACTGCTCCTGTGTAGTGGTTACAATATCAATTAAAATTTCTCCGGTTTTTACTGCTTTACGCACTAATAAATGACGCAAAAATCCCACATGTGTCATTTTATGGAAGAATTTTAACTGTGTGCCTGCAAAATAATCCAGAGTAGCTCCCAAAATCTTTCGATAATCTTCATCTACCAGCTTACATTCACGCACTGCCACAATATCATAGAAACTTCCACGTTTATGCATTCCCAACGATAACGGACCGTCCTTAAAAGCATCCCCAAAAGAAAATTCCATTTTGTTACGGTATTCATTTGCTGTAGGGCTTGTTTTTACGCCTTCGAATGTATGTTCGCACCTCGCTTTTGCTAACAGCTCTGACAACTGCTTATGCTTTAACGCAATCTGGTTTTCGTAAGAAAGATTTCGGTAAGTACATCCTCCACACTCACCAAAATGCGGGCAGTCTGATTCGATTTCATTTTCTGCTTTTTCAAGAACCTCTAACAGTCTTGCTTCCATTTTTCCCTTACGAGCCTTGTTAATGCCAAATTTTATTTTCTGTCCCGGTACTGTATTTTTCACCACGATATCCTTACCCTCTACGGTAACAATACCTTTATTAGGAAATTCTACTTTTCCAACTACGCCTTCCAAAATATCGCCTTTTTTCATGTAAACCTCCAAGTTTTATTTTATCTAAAAAAGTTCTTTTTAAGATACACAGAATCTGCTTCTGCAATTTTTCAAATCACGTTTCCTTGCCGATATGTATTTTACTATACCCCTTTCTTATTCGTCAAGTTTACTGTTATTACAAACAGTAAACTCAAGCTCTGGAACTAAATCCTCTTCGTCTGTTTTCAATTACCAGACAAATGCAAAACACAATTTCAACAAAAAACATCATAGCAGCAATCACAGCCGCAGAATAACATAAGCCAACAATCAACACCGAAACAGGTATTAAAATCGCAAGTGTATAGTATGTTTTCGACTGATACAGCCAGCCATAAGGTAACAAATGTGCGCCAAAAATCATAGCATACACCATTAACATCTTATCCGGCACACTGGCATATACCCACATTGCAATCAGAATATACAGCATTTGATTCATGGCAAATAACACGCCCAAGCCAGTAAGTGGATTATCCTTATTTTGAAAATCTACTCCTATTACCTTTGAGATCAAGTACGCAATTGGAAACAACGGTGCCGAACAGAAAAAAGTATATAAATTTTTAGTTAAAATTGGTAATGGCGACATGTGAATAACCAAAATTGCCAGCCATAAGAAAACAGATGCACCGATAAAGTGCAAACCCATTCGCTGCTTTCTAGCGGAATCTGTTCTTAATTCCTGTACCATTGAAAATAATTTATCTTTTTCACTCATTTTCCATACTCCTTTGCTGCTGATATTTTTGTAACGCCTGAGTATAAAACTCGCCCTTCTTTTCACTATACTGCTGATATATCCCTATACAACCGGCATACAGTACTAATATAATCATAATAAAAACAATCCATTCTATGACCGTCCCCTGATTCACGAAAATGCCAAGCCAATAAAATCCAACAATTTCATAAACACTGATTAAAATCATAAAGCAGGTCAATCTTTTCATAAACCGCCACTTTTTAATAAAAGCGCGTGAAAAGTTCATGCAAAATAAAAATACACCTCCAATAACAAAAAATACCATTTTAATTAGGCTATTGGTCTGAATTGTCTGAATCCCCCAAATCTTGTTATAAACCAATGTAAGAATGAGCAACCACGTAGTGCAAAATGCAATGCCATTTCTCATCCACACCAAAAACTGAATCATATCTTTCTTACAAATTTTCATATCACCCCTCCTATATTGATAATATTTGGCGAATACCACGAACATATTTTCTGGATACACTGAGTTGTTCGCCATTACACATCGTCGCTAAAATTGTACGGTTGATTTCCGGCTTCAGCGCTTTTATCTTATTTATGTTCACTATCTGGGACTTTGAAATTCTGATAAAATCTTTTTCTGAGAGAATCAATTCCAATTCATAAAGCCGCTGCTTTATCTCCATTACATCGTCTTCTGTATACAAAAACGTACGATTATCTACCGACTCAAAATACAGCACATCCAACGCATTGATAAAACATATTTCGTTATCCCTTTTTGCCTGTATTCTTTTATCATACAGCTCTATATGTGTTTTTAATTTTCTTACTTCATCATCAATCTTACTGCATTTGATGACTACTTGCAGTGTTTCTTCCCTATGTTCTATAATTTGAATATCCATTTGCCACCTCCATCTAAATTATAAATATCTTCCTGTATCTTCTCAAGCCTCTTGCGGTAAGAGGTACAAAATGACTATATAAGATGCCACAAAAATGAAATATGGCGGTGTGTGATTTTAACCGCCATATTTTAATCGATTATTTCATTGTCTTTAAAATTTATTTTTATAATCAACTTCTTCTCTGCATAATAAGCCTGTATCGTTCCACGCATCTGTTCCACTAAAGTTTTCGCAATCGCTAATCCCAACCCGGTAGACTTGTGTGCATTATCTACTGTATAAAAACGATGAAACAATTTTCCAACTTCTACTTCGTTCAAGTCAGAGGCTGTATTCGAAAAAAAAATTTCTCCTTTTTCCGTCAAAACAATATCTAAATCACCGTCACTATATTTTATAGCATTACTCATAAGATTTGAGAACACTCGCAATAACGCGGATTTATCAAGTTCTCTTACGATGTTTATTTCCGGCATGCTGATACTAGGCTCTATGTTCCGTTTCTTTAACTGAATATAAAACGCAGCAACACTTTCTTCCAAAACACTATTAACAGAAATCCATGTGATTTCTCCCTCCTTTTGCCCCACAACAAGAGAATATCGAAACAATTCCTCCGTCAACTGCTTTAGCATATCAACTCGATTTGTAATTATGCCTATATATCTACTAACCTTCTCTGACTTATCTTCTTGTTCCAACAATTCCAAATACCCGTAAATTGCGGTTAATGGTGTTCGTAAGTCATGAGAAATATTGGTAACTGCATTTTTCAATTCCATATCACCCTGTACAAATCTGTGTCGCTGGCTTCGAAGCTTACGAAGCTCCCGATTTATGGCATTGGCAAGACTTCGTACATACTTATCATTACTGGAAATATCAATCAAGGTGTTCGTATCAGATGCAACCCTATCTGCAAAAGCTTCCTCGATTTCTCTCAGCGACTTATGCATGGAATAAATTTTTGCCAACAGCAATAAAACCAGTAAAACAAGTATCCCCACTGCCACCCATAACAGTTCCGTCATAACGCCTCCTATTTTATTTAATGTCTTTTTTGTTGAAAAACATCCTACCCAAAAGACTTGTAATTATCAACCATATGAAATCAACAATAACAAAACGAGCAGGATTTATGCACTTCATTTCAGTTAACTGCGCCGCCTGTCCGAAAGGATTCACATCATGCAGTACTTCATATATCACTCTTTTTACTCCCGTCACATAATGACGATTTATCATACCATCTACGTATTCTTGCTGCACCAATACAGAATTGGAATGCAGGCATAGAAATAACATAAAAAAAGCCAATCCCATACACACAGTTGTGGCAATGATTTTATTTCCACTTAACATAGTAATCATACAATAAATACTACCATAAACCAAACATGTAAAAACCCCTAGTACTACAAAATGTATTATTTCTCTGGTTGTCACATTAATTTCAAACCATTTTACCCCTATTATCCAAGATGTGGCAAGGGTTAACAAATACACTGCTACACATGCTGTCCAGCTTACGATTACATTTGAAAAATAGACAGCACTTCTAGTCTTTCCCGAAATAATTTTATTCTTAATGATGCCATCACTAAAATCTTCTCCTACCACTACACTAATCAGCGCTGCCAATGCAACTCCATAAAATGACATTGGTAAAAAAATCACCCTGTCGATAGCCACCACATAATCCATTGCCGTATGCTGCATAATACAAAACAGGACCGCAATAAACATCATTGATGCGCTGCATAGCCAAAACCACTTTCTGCTATACATATGATAAAAATCAGCGCGAAGTAATTTATTCATTCTGTTCACCTCCCACAAGATTCATATAATAGCTTTCCAGACTTTCGTCCTGTTCTGTACAAGTAATAAGCTCACATTCTTCTTGGGCAAGTGCTGCTGCCAGCTTCGATATACTCATCTTCGCAAAGATATCTGCCTGTCTGTCAGAAAGAATTTTATATTCTATTTGCATTTTATCAAGCACTCTGACAAGAGCTTTTGTATCACTCACTTCCACACGAATACACTTTCTACATGCTACTTCCAATTCTGCGGCACTCATTTCCTTCACTATGTGTCCATTATTAATAAATCCATAATGTGTTGCCAACTTAGATAACTCTTCCAGAATATGGCTGGAAATCAGAATCGTGATTTGATGTTCCCGATTTAACCTCAAAAGCAATTCCCGCATTTCAATAATGCCCTGTGGATCAAGCCCATTAATTGGTTCATCCAACACCAAAAAATCCGGATTACCCGCCAATGCTATAGCAATCCCTAATCTCTGACGCATTCCCAAAGAAAAATTCTTCGCCTTTTTCTTTCCAACTTTATCAAGCCCGACTAATTTTAATAATTCTTTGATTCCTTCCAATGATGGAATACCTAAAATACGATACTGTTGCTTCAAGTTATCCTCTGCCGACATATCCATATAAATTGATGGATTTTCTACCACAGCACCCATTCTTCTATGAGATTTTTCAATATCCTTTTCTGTATTTTTTCTATTGTATAGCGTATATTCACCACTTGTTGGATACTGTAACCCACAAATAAGGCGAATTAGGGTTGTTTTGCCAGCACCATTTTTACCAACAAAGCCATAAATTGCTCCTTTTGGAATATGCATTGATAGTCCGTCCAATGCTTTAAACGTTCCATAACTTTTACTTAAAGCATTTGTTGTAAGAACATATTTCATCTTTGTCACCTCCCTGATTTAATGCTGCCATTCTATCACCCAAAAGTAAAGAAACTAATAAAGAAAACAGTAAAGAAATCGTAAAAATTTATTTACCCTTCATTTTGAATCCTATTCCCCATACTGCTTCAATGTAATCAACATCCGTTATTTCCCGAAGCTTCTTCCGAATGTTGCTGATATGCATTTTTAAGGAATTGTCCGTACAATCCGGAGTTTCCTCTGAAATATGTTCCAACAGCATAGTTTTGGTAACCACTTGAGATGGATTTTGCATAAGCATTTTCAAAATCGCATATTCCGTTCTGGTCATTCTGACTTCTTTATGGCCCACAGTTATTATGCGTGCATCCATATCAAGGGTTATATCTTCATATACAATCCGTCTGGCTACTACTGTCTTGTTTACATTGCGAAGTTGAACTGCAATTCGTGCCAGAAGTTCTTTCATTTCAAAAGGCTTTGTTATGTAATCTGCTGCCCCGCTCAAAAGTAAATCCACTTTATTATCTATATCCACTTTTGCACTCACCACAATTACCGGAATTTCCTTTATTTGTGGAAGAATTTCTTCGCCACATAACCCCGGCAACATCAAATCAAGTAATATTAAATCCGGTTTTACTTGTTGCAAAACTAATAAAGCCTCTGTCCCGGAATACGCTCGAAATACACTGTACCCTTCTTTTTTCAAGGTTTCCTCTAACATATTTCCAATATATATATCATCGTCTATGATTAAAATGTGTTTCATTTCTTTATTTCCTCTATGTGGTTTTATATTCCTAACTACAGTTTATAGCTCATGAAATTCCCATTCTTCTAAAATCCAAAATCCGTATACAGCAACACACCCATATCTGATGCCGTAATCTGCACAGTTACACATCCATACTCTTATGCTTCATTTACTACCCTTAACATTAATTCTTTCGCAATCCCCCTAATCTTCCATGCAATATCTATATTTCTTTATTTGCCTGCCACCTATAAATACCAAAATCACCCCAATAATTACTATTGGTGCAAACACTAACGAAACCAAATAATTCAACTTCTTTTCCATCAAATGTTCCTCTGAAGCAATTCCATACACCGCTGCAATACCATTTACATCAATAATCACAGTGTCATAAGATGCATCTTCTCTCTCAACCACTTCCCTTAAAACATCTCCTGCATAAAAAATATCATATCCTGCACCAGAACTTTCATTAAGAAAATCCAAATCATTCCTAGAAAGAACGCCTAAATATGTCCCATCTTCCAATTCAAAAATATATAAACTCTTTAAATCGTATCTCCTATTTTTTTCCTCAAAATTATAGTTTACAACACGTTCTATGTATCTACCTACTGTTCTATATTCCTGACTACCATCATTAAGAAGTATTTCTCGTTCTTCTCGGGAAATCTCATTGATTTTCTTATCTAAATCCTGATTCAACATCACTGGAAAAATAATTACCAGAATCAAAGATACAACCGCCATCATTATTCCCATAAATACCATAGCTTTCCCTGACATATATTTTCTGCCTTGCGGCGTCCACTGTCTAGGAGTACTCAAAACCATTCCCTTGTTTTCTCTTTCCTTAAAAATAGCCTCTACGGCAGTGTTTGCTTCTGCAAACCCAACACCTGTCATATCCTGATAATATTTTATGGCATCTGCTTTTTGTTCCGGAATGTAGTTTTTCAAAATATAATCTTTGACCTGGTATCTTCTGGCACCAGCAATTTCCTCATCCACTCTCATCACATCAAACTCGAAACGAATCTCTGGAAGGTTGCTCCCTCCACTTTTAAATCTTTCGACTCTTTCTTTGTGTACTGCCTTATTCTCCTTGGTAAGACCAAAAAGAATTTTCGAATTGTGCTGATAACAAAGCTGCATGATATTCATAATCTCTGCGTCTTCTACATTATCACATAAAATATATGTCTTGCCATTAAGCAGTGAAAAAGCAATGGATGAAATTCTCGCATAACGATTTTTCCTCTCATTTTTATACATCATGCTGATTTCATTGTAATCAATAATCCCTTCTGACGGTTGAATAACAAATTTATCCGTAAAATACACCATCGTTCCTGTTAATGGATTCTGAAATTTTCTGATGGTTGCTTGGTTGATATTTCGAATAATATTTTCTTTTCCATACTTCTTCAAGGCTTTCTGGATTGTTTTTCCATTTGCAAAATATGTATAAATAGCACAACACCCAACAATAACCATAACACCGGTAAAACAAACAGATATCCCCACAAAAGCAATGATTCCATCCATCCCCTCTTCCTGCCACAACTGTATCGCCGCTACTTCCAGTATCGCAGCAAAAATGAGCAGGAATAGGCCGAGTATTAATGTTATCTTACTGCTTTTAAATTTAATCTCATTCCCATTATTCACGAAATAATTCTCCTTCTTACTGTAACTCTTATAGTCTATATTCCACTATTTCATCCATCATTTTTCTTGGTCTTTGTGAGGGTTTTTCATCTGAATATCCAATAGCAATGGCTCCTATTAGCTGGTTTGTGGTATCAAGATACTCTGCTAATTCCTTATAGGCAAAACATGTATTTGCAATCCACAAAGTACCCAATCCTATTTCTTCTGCCTTTAATAACATATTTTGAATTGAGGCACCAATAGAAAGGCTATCGCAAATTTCCGTAAATCTACCATCTACATTTAGTTCTTCAAATGGTGTAGTTCCATTTGTATTTAACACAACAATGATAACAGGTGCTTCTTTCATTATTCTCAACGTGTTTTTGGCATCAGGAATACCGTGTTTTGAATTTACCAAAAAGGCTTGTTCATTTTCTTCTCTTTCTATTCCGATTTCCATCTGGTTTAATAATTCTTTTTTACTCTCACCACCAAACACAATATATTTCCATGGCTGTCTATTCTTTGCGGATGGCGCCATTCTTCCTGCATCAATAACCTGTTCTATCATTTCTTTGGAAACATTTTTATCCAAATACTTCCTTATACTTCTTCGACTGTAAATTGAATCACTCATCGTTTTTCTCCCTCTTGTTATACATATTTACATTTTCTCCCAACAATAAACCTCCGATGACATTTCAAATCCAATTTTAAAGTAAAACTCTTCCCAGGAAAGAACAATCACCCTTTTAGCCCCCAGTTCCTTTGCACGGTTAATTGCTTCATAAACTACTGCCTTTGCCAGCCCTTTATTTCTATGCTCTGGAATGGTTACTACCGGTTCTATATAGGCAGTTTCTCCCTGTGTATACCAAACACCGCAATGGGCGCAGTATTCATCATCTTTCAGTGCGACAACCTTTAAGGCATGATTCGAATTTGGTGTAGGTTTACGTAGCTCCTCAGTCCATACTTCCGGGATTCCTTCATTGTCAAATCCTTTATGAATCACCATCTGATATTTCCAACTATCCATCACAAAATCTTTCGCACTGATACGAAATTCTGGTGGTATGGAATAATTCAGTTCCTGTTGCAAATTCATCGCTAATATACTGTTATCTCTGTAACTCTTAACAAAACCATTTTCTTCCAGAAGCTCGTTTAGTGCTAAATCATTTCCGTTGGCTTTTATCACATTTTTTTCATTATTTTTGTAATTTTGCATTGCATAATCAAGCATCATTCTCAATAACTCTTTATCGTCAGTGGCATGAAGCAGATACGTCTGGTCATCATAGCAGGTGTCATAAGTAGCCAAGCCTACCAGATTGTCATTTTCATCTCTAAAAAGAGCAATTTTCTCAAGCTCATTTACATCTAAAAAGCTATGACACATCATCCATTCAAATCTGCCCCAGTGAAAATGCTCATTATAACCTTTATCTGCATTTGCCAATAAGAATTTATATATTTCCTCGTATTGTTCGTTAAATCTTTTACAATTTTTATATTTTTCAATTCTATAACTCATTTTCTTTTCTCCCAACCAATTAAATACATCCCACTACCATCATTACAATTCCTAAAAGAATAAATATCCCCCCTTCAATCTTTACATTTATTATGTAAAGTTTTGATGGTTCTTCCGCACAGTTCGATTTCCATTGTTCTGTAATTTTCCAGATTACTGTCGGCTTGATAAAAAAAACTAAACCCAAAACCAAAAACGCTGCTCCACCTAAAATAAATTCTATCATTGCTATCCCCCTATATACTGCACACACAATAATATTACAACTACTACAGCAATCACCCCTACTATTGTATATTTCAACCACGTTCTGTCCGCTATCTGCTTAATAGAATCCAATATAAAACACATGAGCGTTCCACCCAAAAACAGCATTGCTGATGATAGCACTGAAACAGATGTTATAATAAACATAAAAATCACTATAATTTCTACAATCACTTCGCTAATTGTCCAAATTTTTTGATTGCACTTTCTTATAATGATAGAAACAGCAAAATAAAACAGAAAACCAATAAATGTTACACTAATTAATGATATTGCCACTCCTTTTCCCTGTGTTGAAAAATCATACTCCAAGTCTACTCAACCGATATTCCAATCATTACCGTTTCCTCTTCCTGATTATTCCATACTGCATGTGGTATTTTTCCATCTACTAAAAAAGCTTCATCTTTTTTTACGATAATTTCTTCTTCACCCAATATAATTTTTGCCTCACCCTTTGTGACAATAAACAGATGATTATGTTCGTGGGTGTGTAATTCTGTTGGACCTCCGCCATTTAAATCAACATAGGCAATTGCTCCATCAATAATTCTTCCCATTTCACCAAATAATTTTTTTGCTTTAAAATTCACATGTTTTGGTGGTGTCATAAATTCTTTCATTTTCTATCTCCCTTTCACGTTATAGCAAAAAGAGAGTTTCCCACGCACAAGCACAAAAAACTCTCTTTCTATCTACATTTGCACTGTTTTCCTATGTGCAATTATTCTACCGGTTTTAAATTTTTCAAGGATAAATCAAGGATTGGTGCGGAATGTGTTAATGCTCCACTGGATACATAATCCACACCGATATCAATAATATTCTGGATATTTTCTTTGGTAACGTTTCCGGAACATTCGGTTTCTGCTTTTCCTTTTGTTAAGGCTACCGCTTCTTTCATCATTTCCGGTGTCATGTTGTCCAACATGATAATATCTGCCCCTGCTTCTAAGGCTTCTTTTAACATATCAAGATTTTCTACTTCCACTTCGATTTTTCTTACGAAAGGAGCATATTCTTTTGCCATCTCAATTGCTTTTTTTACACCACCTGCTGCACCGATATGATTATCTTTAATCAAAATTCCATCGGATAAATTATATCTGTGGTTATAGCCACCACCAACTTTTACTGCATACTTCTCGAAAATACGCATATTTGGTGTGGTTTTTCTGGTATCTAACAGCTT